>CAJJCV010000007.1 GCA_905182765.1 Cryomorphaceae bacterium BACL29 MAG-121220-bin8
GCTGTTACTTCAATTCCAAAAGTGTTGTATTCTTTTAGTGAAGTGATATGAGTTTTCAAGTTTACTATATTAATTAATAGTTATTAATTTATTTATCCTCTGTACTTTCATCTTCATCTGGTTCAGGTAAAACTTCTCCCTTTATTCTAAGTATAACATTGGCTGTTTTAGCATTAGATCTAACTGTTATAGCTTTTTGAAAAATCCCAGTTCTTTTTGTATCATAACTAACTTGAATTTCTCCAGATTCACCAGGCATAACAGGCTTCTCTGGTTTTTTTGGAATAGTACATCCACAGGACGAAAAAATTCTTGTAAATACAAGAGGACTGCTACCTGTGTTTTTAAATACAAATGTTCTGTTTCCGTCCTCGCCATTTTCAATTATTCCATAATCAATTATTGTTTCTGTAAATTTTATTTCAGCTAATTTTTCTTGGCTAAAAAGGTTTGTTACTAAAAATAATAAGCCTGTAAATAGTAATATTTTCTTCATAATAATTAAAATTATAATTTCTTTCTTTAAATATATTACAAAAATACAACTTACCTTTTAAATTACTTTTTAGTTAACTACTTTTGTTTTCTCGAATTATGAAATATAAATATGGAAATATCTAAAAATTTTGATTCCAAAACTTTAGAATCTAAATGGTATTCATTTTGGATGGAAAACAATTACTTCAGCTCTGTTCCAAATAATAAGACCCCATATACTATTGTAATTCCCCCTCCAAATGTTACAGGTATTTTGCATATGGGTCATATGTTAAACAATACCATCCAAGATATTTTGATTAGAAAAGCAAGATTACAAGGTTTTAACGCATGTTGGATTCCTGGTACTGATCATGCTTCAATCGCTACAGAAGCAAAGGTTGTAAATAAGCTAAAATCTCAAGGAATTAATAAATCTGATTTATCAAGAAATGAATTTTTGGAACATGCTTGGAGTTGGACAGATGAGCACGGTGGGTTAATTTTAGAACAGTTAAAGATATTAGGATGTTCATGTGATTGGGACAGGACTAAATTCACGCTTGATAGCGACATGTCTGAGTCTGTTATTAAAGTTTTTGTTGAGTTGTATAATAGAAACTTAATATACAAAGGACACAGGATGGTTAATTGGGACCCTGAAGCTTTAACTACTCTTTCAAATGAGGAGGTAATTCACGAAGAAGTAAATAGTAAATTATATTATATAAGTTATAAAATAAAAGACTCTAATGAATCAATTAGTATAGCAACAACAAGACCAGAAACAATTTTTGGAGATACAGCTATAGCGATAAATCCAAATGATAAAAGATATTCTCATTTAAAAGGTAAAAAAGTAATCATACCAATACTAAATAAAGAAATTCCAATAATTTTTGATGATTATGTTGAAATGGATTTCGGGACAGGTTGTTTAAAAGTTACACCTGCACACAGTGAAAATGATAAAATTATAGGTGACAAACATAAATTAGAAGTAATAGATATTTTCAATGATAATGCTACATTGAATAATTATGGATTACATTATAAAGGACTTGATAGATTCTATGTAAGATCTAGAATTTCTAAAGAATTAGAAGAACTAGGAGCTCTTATTAAAACAAAAAATCATTTAAATAAAGTTGGTAAATCTGAAAGAACAAGATGTATAATAGAACCAAAACTTTCTGAACAATGGTTTTTAAAAATGGAAAAAATATCAAAACCCGCTTTAAAAGCTGTAATGGATGACGATGTACAACTTTTTCCTAAAAAATTTAAAAATACTTATAAGAATTGGATGGAAAATATTCGAGATTGGAATATATCTAGACAATTGTGGTGGGGACATCAAATACCAGTTTATTACTATGGAGAAAATAAGTCAGATTTTGTTGTTGCTGAAAGTAAAGATCTTGCGTTAATTGAGTTAATAAAAAAAACAGGAAACTCTAACTTAACTTTAGATAGTTTAGTACAAGAGGAAGATGTTCTTGACACATGGTTTTCATCTTGGATTTGGCCAATTTCTGTTTTGGATGGAATTAGAAATCCGGAAAACCCTGATTTTAAATATTATTATCCTACTAATGATTTAGTAACAGGACCAGATATTTTATTTTTTTGGGTTGCTAGAATGATTGTTTCAGGTTTAGAATTTAAGAATTCAAAACCTTTTAGTTCAGTTTATTTTACTGGCTTGGTAAGAGATAAACAAGGTAGGAAAATGTCCAAACAATTAGGAAACTCACCTGATGCTGTAAAATTGATTAAAGATTTTGGTGCGGATAGTGTGAGAGTGGGTTTATTATTAAGTGCTCCTGCAGGGAATGATTTGTTATTTGACGAATCTTTGTGTCAACAGGGTAAGAATTTTTCTAATAAAGTTTGGAATTCATTTAGACTAATTAGTTCATGGACTGTTTCAGATGATCTTAGTCAAACTGAATATTCTAAAGCAGGTATTGAGTGGTTTGATCAGAAATTTAATTTAAAACTAATAGAAATTGAAGATCATTTTGATAAATATAGGATTTCAGATGCATTAATGACAATTTATAAATTAGTTTGGGATGATTTATGTTCATGGTACTTAGAACTAGTAAAACCAGGATTTGAAAAATCAATTGATAGAAAAACTTACAGTGAAACAATTAACTTTTTTAAAAAGTGCTTGTCAATAATGCATCCTTTTATGCCTTTTATAACTGAAGAAATTTGGTCAAAAATTAAATCCGATATTGAACCTCCTCTTATAATTTCAGATTGGCCAAAATCTAAAAAAGTTAATAAATCAATAATTAATGACTTTGAAAAATTAACAAACTTAATTAGTAGTATTAGAAAATATAGAAAGGAAAAAAGTTTTTCTTTTAAAGAAAATTTGATTCTTTTTTCTACAGTATCAATAGATAAAAAATCAAGTGCAGTATTATTAAAATTAGCTAATACCGATGTTACAAATGATTTTTCTAAAAAGCTTGATAATTCAAGTTCTTTTATTGCAGGAAGTAATGAATTTCATTTCAATAATAAAACAGATGAAAAAGAAGATTTCTTAAAAATCCAACAAGACTTAGATTACAATTTAGGATTTTTGAAATCAATACAAGCTAAACTTAGTAATAAAAGATTTGTTGACAATGCTCCAAAAAACGTTTTAGACAACGAAATAAAAAAAGAAAAAGATGCTCTAAGTAAAATAGAGATTTTAAAAAATAAATTAAAAAATAATTAAATTATTTTTTTGCAATAGTATTTTCACCTCCTTTAACTATTTGATTTAATTCGACTTTGATTTTGGAATCTAAAGGCAAAAATAGATCAACTCTTGATCCGAATTTAATAAATCCAGCATCCTTGCCTTGAACTACTTTGTCACCCACTTTTGCATAGTTTACAATTCTTCTTGCAACTGCACCTGCAATTTGTCGATATAAAATTTCTCCAAAATGTTCGTTGTTAATTACAACAGTTGTCCTTTCATTTTTTTCGGATGATTTTGGATGCCATGCTACTAAATATTTTCCAGGATGGTATTTGCTGAACTTGATTGTACCACTTGCTGCGTATCTTGTAACATGAACATTTATTGGGGACATGAATATAGAAATTTGTATTCTTTCATCTTTAAAGTATTCTTTTTCATATACTTTTTCTATGGCAACAACTTTACCGTCTACAGGAGAAATTATTAATTCATCATTTGGCTGAGTTTTTCTTTTAGGATTTCTAAAAAACTGAAGTATTAAAAATAACACAACTATTGTGGTAATACCTATAAATCTTGTTACGAGTTCATTATCAATTAAACTCATAGTTAACAGATTTATTACAGCAATAATAATAAATGAAACTGAAATGATTGTATAACCTTCTTTATGAAACATTTTTAAAAATAATTAGTGATAAATAAATAAATGGTGCAGCAAATATAATACTATCCATTCTATCATAGAGTCCTCCATGACCTGGTAGCCATTTTCCGCTATCCTTTACACCAGCCTCTCTTTTAAACTGTGATTGTACGAGATCTCCTAATGTTCCTAAACAACTAGTCAAAACCCCTAAAATCATCCATTCTAACAGGTTAAGATTAAGGTTTAAATATCTGAAAAAGAATAAAGATAAAATTATTGAGAATATTAGTCCTCCTAAAAAGCCTTCAATACTTTTCTTTGGAGAAACTGATTTGAATAAAGGTCTTTTTCCAAAAGTTACTCCAAATACATATGCAGCTGAATCAGAAATCCATATTAAAGATAAAAAGCTAAATACAATGTAAGGATCATAAATACCTGAAATATTTGGAAGAGAGAAAAATAGAACTAGAGATCCTAAAAGATATATATGACCAATAAATCTGTTTTTTAAAATAGAAAATGAGAATAATTTATTCTTTATTAATGAAAACCCTAAAATAATATTTGTTAAAACTATTAAAATCAAAAATATAATTTCAAAAATTTGATTTTTTGATAAAATAAATAATGAAATATATAAAGGAAAAGTCATGTATAATATAAAATTTGATTTCCCAGAATCTCTGGAAAAGAATTTATGATTATAATTTGAAATTAATTTAATGAATTCGAACACCAAAATTAAACTACAAATAAAACCTACTGTGTAGAACATGTATTCATTATAGAACAACGGGAACAGCAATACTATAGCATATGCAGTTGCGGTTATTGATCTAGTGTAGAACTCTTTCATTATTTATAAGTCTTCTAAAAGAAGCAAATACAAATTTTTTGCAGAGCTTCCGTATGTAAGAAAATTGGTATTTTCTTTTTCTTCACTATTAAAATTCTTAATAGTAGTTATATTAGTTGGGAGGTTTTTAGGATATTTACTCTTGATTCCATTTAATCCCAAACTTAATGTGTCTGTGAATTGACTGATCTTTGCAAATACAATAAAATTTTGAGGAAGATCATTAACTTTGTGGGACTTGATTTGTTCGGCACATATCAATAAACTCCCATCAGTTGCAACAAGAAATTCACATGTGGTTAAGAAAAATTTGGAATTTAAGTTGGTCTTAGAGATTATTAATTCAGATTTGTTTGGAATTAATTCTAAAAGAGAGTTGTCATAACATAATATTTCTACATTTTCCCATCCGTTCTCTTCTAATATTTTATTAAAAAAATCATCACATTCACTCCTATTTTCACAATATAAAAACTTACCTCCATTCTTAGTGAAATTATATGTGAAACGTTCTTCAATAGGATCTTCTTCTTCAGGCATATACTTGCCAATTTCAGACTCTGAGGATGAAGATTCTGAAGATTTATTAAAAAATGATTTTAAGAATTTTTTCAAAAAGTTTTTTTAAAGAAATGTAAATATAAAAAAACTTGTTGTTAGAACAGTTAATATTAATAATTATAGATAATTATTTTTTTGGTAAATCTTTTAAATCAAAAGGTCTTTCTCCATAAATCCTAACCAAATCTTCTTTAAAAATAACTTCTTTATCAAGTAAGAAATCTGCAAGCTCAATTAATTTTTTCTTATGTTTTTCAAGTAACTTAATTGCTCTTTTGTATTGAGTTTCTATAATATTAGATATTTCTTTATCAATTATTTGGGCGGTCACATCACTGTAAGGTTTGGTAAAACCGTAATCATTTTGTCCGCTTGAATCATAATATGTTAAATTACCTATTTTATCATTTAGTCCATAAACAGTAACCATGGACCTAGCTTGTTTTGTTACTTTTTCAAGATCACTTAACGCACCAGTGGATATGTTATTAAACATTACTTTTTCTGCAGCACGTCCACCCAAGGCAGCACACATTTCATCCAAAATTTGCTCTGGTTTAACAATTTGTCTTTCTTCAGGTAAATACCATGCAGCTCCTAGCGATTGTCCTCTTGGAACTATAGTTACTTTTACAAGTGGAGCAGCATGTTCTAAAAACCAACTAACTGTAGCGTGTCCAGCTTCGTGAAAAGCAATAGTTTTCTTTTCTGATTCTGTAATGATTTTATTCTTTTTCTCAAGTCCGCCGACAATTCTATCTACGGCATCTAAAAAATCTTGTTTATTTACAGCTTTTTTAGATTTTCTTGCAGCAATTAACGCGGCTTCATTACACACATTTGCAATATCTGCACCTGAAAATCCAGGGGTTTGCTTAGCTAAGAAATCAGTATCTAATGTTTTTATTGTTTTGATTGGTTTAAGGTGAACAGCAAAGATTTCTTTTCTTTCTCTTACGTCTGGAAGATCAACATATATTTGTCTATCAAATCTACCTGCTCTCATTAAAGCTTTATCTAAAACATCTGCACGGTTTGTAGCTGCTATTACTATTACATTAGTATTAGTTCCAAAACCATCCATTTCTGTCAAGAGTTGATTTAAAGTGTTTTCCCTTTCGTCATTACCACCATTCATATTACTTTTTCCTCTTGCTCTTCCAATAGCATCAATTTCATCAATGAAAATAATAGCGGGAGATTTTTCTTTTGCTTGTTTGAAGAGATCTCTGACTCTTGATGCTCCAACTCCAACAAACATCTCAACAAAATCTGAACCTGAAAGAGAATAAAAAGGAACTTTAGCCTCTCCAGCAACTGCTTTAGCAAGTAAAGTCTTTCCAGTCCCAGGGAGACCAACTAACAGTGCTCCTTTAGGAATTTTACCACCTAGTTTGGTGTACTTATTTGGATGTTTTAAAAAATCTACGATTTCTTGAACTTCCTCTTTGGCACCTTCTAAGCCGGCTACATCTTTAAAAGTAATTTTAATATCAATTTTTTCGTCAAATAATTTTGCCTTAGATTTTCCAATATTAAAAATTTGCGATCCAGCGCCGCCACCACCACCTGACATTCTTTTCATGAAAAATATCCATAATCCAACTAGAATTAATAATGGTAAAAAACCAATAAGAACATCAAACCATTTGTTTTCTATAGTCTTAAAGTTATAATTGAATTGAATACCTTTTTGTTCAGCTTCTTCAAGTTTATTTTGAAATAATTCTAAATTTCCAATTTCAAAAATATAATGAGGGCCATTTATATTTTTTTGACCTAAAAAATTTACTGAATTTGCATTTTTGTGATCAGGACTATTTAAAGCATCTCGTTGTAAGGTTACTTGAGCCATGCTTTTATTAACAACAGTTACTTCTTTAATTTCACCTTTATTTAGAAATCTTTCAAAACTTGAAATATTTATATTTTTCGATGCGGAAGAAGTAGTGTCTCCGCCAATAAAATAGGTGCTTGCAAAAAATAAGATTATTAAGCCATAAATCCAATATGAACTTAATTTAGGTTTTTTGTTTGGTAGTTTTGTATTCTTCATTTTAATATTTTGTTTCAACTAAGGTCGATTTTGCTTCTTCCCATAATTCTTCAATGTTATAATATTCCCTAGTTTCTTTGTTAAATACGTGTACAACAACATCTACGTAATCAATTAACACCCACTTACAATTATCTAACCCTTCAATATGCCAAGGTTTTTCTGACAACTCTTTGCTAACACATTTTTTTATTGAACCTGTTATAGCATTAACTTGAGTTGATGAATTTCCAGTACAAACAATAAAATATTTACAAGCAACATTTTCAATAGTTCTTAAGTCTAAAATATTAATTTTCTCACCTTTAACATTTTCGATTCCTTCAATTATATTTGATATTAAATTATCTGTATTCAAAGTTGTATTTATTAGGTGTAAATTTAGGATATTTAATTCTACTATTTTAGATTTAATGTATTATATAAACTATAAATGAATATAATCAAACTTAGTGCCATTGACTCTACAAATGATTATTTAAAAATAAATTTTTTAGATAAAACTAAAAATGACATTCATGTTGTATATACTTTTAATCAAACTAAGGGTAAAGGTCAGAGGGGAAACATCTGGAACAGTGAACCAGAAAAGAACTTAGCTTTTTCTGTAGCATTTTTTCCTAATAAATTTAAAGTT
Source organism: Cryomorphaceae bacterium BACL29 MAG-121220-bin8 (assembly GCA_905182765.1). GTDB lineage: Bacteria > Bacteroidota > Bacteroidia > Flavobacteriales > Flavobacteriaceae > MAG-121220-bin8. Next base: position 7,956 of record CAJJCV010000007.1, read on the forward strand.
GAGAATCAATTTACAATAAATATAATTTTTTCTTTATTCATTCTAAATACTCTGAAATCTTTACAAATTCCTGACATAAAAATCAAATGGCCTAACGACATTATGTCAGGAAATAAAAAAATATGTGGAATTTTAAATGAATTAAAAATAAAAGGAAACAATATTGAAAAAATCGTAATTGGTTTTGGACTAAATATTAACCAAGAAAATTTTGAGAATTTGCCTAGTGCCTCATCATTAAAAATAATAAAACAAATTGATTATGATTTAAATGGAATTGCTATGTTATTTATTCAAAATTTAAAAAAATATAACTATTTAGATTTTTTAATTAATCCAAAATCCAATAATAACATTGAAGTTTTCTTTTCAAAGTATCAAAAAAATCTTTTTGGTATTAATAAATTATATAGATTTAAAGATTGTAATAATAATATTTTTATAGGTAAAATTATTTCTGTAAATACGAGTGGAATTATAAAAATTAAAAAAGATGACGGTGAATTGGGATTTTATAATTTTCATGAAATTAAAATGATATATTAATTAATGGAGTCATTTGTTGAATGGGGTTATTTAGGGTTGTTTTTATCTAGTTTTTTAGGAGCTACAATTATTCCGTTAAGTTCTGAAATTGTTTTAAGCCTATTGTTAACCCAAGGTTTTGATATTAATTTAAGTATTATAATTGCAACTATAGGGAACTGGCTTGGAGGCTTAAGTAGTTACTATTTAGGTAGCTTAGGAAAGTGGGATTTTGTTGAAAAATATTTTAGAATTAAAAAAGATAAAATCACTGGTTTTAAAATAAAGATTGATAAATGGGGGAGTACCTATGCATTTTTATGCTGCTTACCATTTATTGGCGATCCTATAGCAGTTAGTTTAGGGTTTTTTAAAATAAATCTTTTGAAAGTTTCTTTTTGGATGTTTATTGGTAAATTAATCAAGTATATACTTTGGACTCTAATTACAGTGTGGGGAATTTCAATTTTTTAATTCTTCGTATCTTCCAGGAGCCAAAATACCTGATAGAAAATCAAAAATAAATTGTGGAACAATTTTAATTAAAAAAACAATAATTTTCCAAGTTTTTGTAGGTACAACAATTTTTTTTCCTTTTAACATTCCCTCAACACCTTCCTCTGCAATTCTAAATGCAGATTTTTTTAAAAGTTTTGGAACGCTATCCATTTCATCTTGAACACCACTTGCAGTATGAAAGTTAGTAACTGTATATCCAGGGCATAGTGCAGTGGATGTTATTCCTTTCGAATTGTAATTTATATTCAAAGCCTCACTGAATCGATTCATGAAAGTTTTAAGTGGACCATACATAACTTGAATAGCTGCTGGAGGAGCAAATGCAGCAACTGATGAAACAATCATTATTTTCCCATGATTATTTTTGATCATATCACGCACAAAAAGTTTAGTCAAAGAAATCACAGAAGTACCTAAGACTCTTATGCAATTTTCTTCGTCTTCAACTGAATTTTTCTCGAAAGTATCAGGAAGTGCGTACCCAGCATTGTTAACTAAAACATCAACTTGATAATTTTTAGATTCACAAAAATTATAAATACTTTGTGGACCTTGTTTATCAGCTAAATCACAAGGAAAATAAGTTGTTTCAACTCCGTGTTTAGAATTAATTTCTTCAGAAATCGTTTTTAATTTATTTTCAGATCTCGAGGTTAAAATTATATTATAACCTCTTTTTGCTAAAGAGTGGCATATTTGTAAACCAATTCCTGAACTTGCTCCTGTAACTAATGCAAATTTTTTCATTAAACTAGTTTCGAAGTATTTATAGATAAATCATTTATAAATGACTGTAAAGGGCTTTTGACCATCATTTGAATCATAGGATTTAAATCGCCATTAAATTCAAGTTCAAAACTACAGCTATTATCCCCAGTTTTTTTTATTTGTGCAGTCAACGAAAATATTATTTTAGATTCACTAGAGTTTAATATAATACAAGATGGCGCTTTTTTCTCTCCAATTTTCAACTTAATTGCTGGCATTCCTTTTAAAGAAAAAATTAAAGTTTCGGAATCAATAATCTCAAATTTTGAAATATTTTCTGGCATTATCTTTTTAAAATTTTCGACTATAATTAATTTTTCAAACAACTTGTTGTTAGAAATATTAATATTGTTTACAGTGCTATTTAATTTCATAATTAATTTTTATTTGGATTCCATTTACTTGGATTTTTTTTCCATTCCTTGAGAGTTTTAAACTCATTGTCAGTTATGTATTTGATATCTAATGCTTGTTCTAAAAGAAAATCATATGAACTTAAAGTATATAGCTCAACGTTTTTATTTTTAAAATTGCTGTATGAAATATCAAACCCATAAGTGAATATACTAATCATACCTTTAACTATTAATTCTTCTTCTCTTAAAGCATCAACAGCCATAAGACTACTATTGCCTGTGCTAATTAAGTCTTCGATTACGACAACTTTTTGTGATTTCGAATATTGACCTTCAATTTGATTTTTTCTCCCATGTTTTTTGGAATTTGGTCTTACATAAATAAAAGGTAAATTCATCAAGTCAGCAACAAGCATTCCTATACCTATCGCTCCAGTGGCTACTCCAGCGATAACATCAGGTTTACCATAAAGCTCTTCAATTTGTTTAACTATTTGTTCTCTAACAAAAATTCTTATATGAGGATGAGAGAGAATTATTCTGTTGTCACAATATATTGGAGATTTCCATCCGCTAGCCCATGTAAATGGATTTTTTGAATTTAATTTTATTGCGTTAATTTGTAGAAGTAATTCAGCAGTTTTTTTTGCTGTATATTTATTTAAAACCATAAAACAAATGTATAAAGTTTTTGTTAATGAAAATGTAATAATATTAACTGATGAAATTCCTTTTGGTTCTAAAATCAATTTATTTGATTTAAAAAAAATTTCTTTAATTGATGTTATTTCTAATGTTAAAAAACATAAAAAAATATTTTTATATCATAAAAATTCGGAAAAATTAATTTCATACTTTAAAAAAAAAATTAAAGTAATTGGTGCAGGAGGAGGCATAGTTAAAAATAATTTAAATGAAACTCTTTTTATTTATAGAAGAAACAAATGGGATTTACCTAAAGGTAAAATTGATAAAGGTGAAACTATTGATCAAACCGCATTAAGAGAAGTTAAAGAAGAAACTGGCATAGTTGATCTAAGAATTATTGATTTTAAAATGAAAACATATCACATTTTTAAAAAAAATAATGATTATTGTTTAAAAGAAACAACTTGGTATAATATGACATCAAACTTTGACGGGCAATTTGTTCCTGAAATTAAAGAAGATATAACTAAGGTGGTTTGGAAAAATGAAAAGAAAATAAAGAAAATAAAGAATACTTTTCCTAATATAAAGTTGTTGTTAAATATTTAATCAATTTTTACTGATTCAGGAACTAAGAGTTTATAATTTCCTTTATTTAAAATCAACTCTCTAACTATAGTGCTGCTAATAAACGAAGTTTGGGCAGACGTTAATAAAAAAACTGTTTCAATTTTAGACAGTTTTCTATTGGTTCTTGCTATTGCTTTTTCAAATTCAAAATCTCTATTATTTCGTATTCCTCTAACAATAAAATTAGCACCTAATTTTTTACAAAAATCTATTGTTAAACCATTATAGCTTTCTACTTTAATTTTAGCTTCATTTTTAAAATACTTTTCAATAAATGAAATTCTTTGCTTTTCAGAAAACATTGTTTTTTTGTCAATATTTTTACCAACCCCAACAGTTATTTCATCGAATAGCAACAAACTTCTTTTCAAAACATCAAGGTGACCTAGAGTAAATGGGTCAAAGGATCCAGGAAATACAGCTTTTCTCATATTAGTAAATATATAAATTTATATAGTTGCTTGATATATTATTTCATCGCATAATTGAGTAATAGAAACTCCACTAATTAGTGCTTGTTTAGGGAATATACTTTCATTAGTCATTCCAGGAATTGAATTAATTTCTAAAAAATATGCGGTATCATTAATTAAAATAAATTCACTTCTACTAAAACCTTTCATACCAAGTTTTTCGTAAATTTTAATAGAAAGATCAGAAACTATTTTTTTTTGTTTTTCTGAAATATTTGCAGGTGTTATCTCTTTGGAATTACCATTGTATTTAGCGTCGTAATCAAAAAAATCATTTTCTGTAATTAGTTCAGTAATTCCAAAAACTTTAATTTTATTTTTATAATTCATAACTCCAACAGAAACTTCTACTCCGTCTAAAAAAGATTCAACTAATACTTCATTATCATACTCCAAAGCTTTATTGATTGATTCTTTTAGTTCATTCTCGTTATAAACTTTAAATACTCCAAAACTACTTCCAGATCTATTGGCTTTTACAAAACAGGGTAAACCAACTTTTTGAATAATGTGATCAATTTCAAATTTTTCGTTTTTATTTATGTGAAATGAATTTGCAGTTGGGATGTCGTGTTTTTCAAGTATTGATAAGCAATCTCTTTTGTTAAAGGTTAATGCAGATGTATAGGAATTACATCCTGTATATGGAACATTTTTAAGTTCAAAATAGGATTGAATTAATCCGTTTTCACCAGGTGATCCATGTATAATTATAAAAGCTACTTCAAATTTAATTTTAGTATTATTTGAAATTATTGAAAAATCCTCAAGATTAACATCGAATTCTTGATTATCATCGTTTACATAAATCCAGTTATCTTTTTTTACAATGATTTTATATGGATTGTATTTTGTTCTATTAATATTTTGGTAAATAACTTCACCACTTTTCAATGATATTTCTTTTTCGGATGAAAAACCGCCCATTAATATTGCAACATTTTTTTTCATATTAGCTAAAATATCATTTATTTTTTTTCAAATCGTATTAGTAAGCTTATTTTATATATTTGCTTTATCAATTTTCCCATGAATTTTATAAAATATATATTCTCTAAATATTTTTTCAAACAGTTGTTCAAGTCAATTGTTTTAACTCTTTTTTTTGTATTGGTTCTTTATTTTTATTTAAATATTACTACTAATCATAATAAATACATTAATGTTCCTGATTTAAAAGGGATTACATTTATTGAGGCTATTAAAATTTTAGAAGAAAACAACCTTTCATATGTTGTTTTAGACTCAGCTTTATATAATCCTGAATATCCTAAATTTTCTATTTTAGAACAATTGCCTTTATCTAATTCTCAAGTTAAAAAAAACAGAAAAATATATATTACTTTAAATCCTAGTAATTATGGTAAAGTATTAGTCCCTAATATTATACAAACTACCCAGAGAAGTGCAAATTCTTCTCTTTTAGCATCGGGATTGGAAATTGGAGAGATTTCCTATGAAAATAATATTGGAAAAGATATGGTTTTAGAAATCTTATTCAATGGAAATAATATTAATTTTGGAGATATGGTTCCTAAAAAATCTAAAATTGATTTAGTTCTAGGTAATGGGTTAATTGAAGAAAAATAATAATGATAGAAAACAATAATTTAGATAGTGAGTTATTTGAGCATTTTCAGTTTAGGGCTGATAAAGGTCAAGAACCTTTAAGAGTTGATAAATATTTAATGAATAGAATTGAGAACTCCTCTAGAAATAAAATCCAGGTTGCTGCAAAAAACGGTTCAATCTTTATAAATGAACAAGTTGTAAAATCTAATCATAAGGTGAAACCTGGAGATTTAATTAAGGTAATGTTTACACACCCGCCGTATGAAAATCTTTTAGTAGGAGAAAAAATGCCACTCGATATTGTTTATGAGGACAAACACCTTTTAGTTGTTAATAAACCATCAGGTCTTGTAGTTCACCCTGGTCACGGAAATTATAGTGGCACGTTACTTAATGGGTTAATTAATCATTTTGAAAACCTTCCCCAAAATAAAGACGGAAGACCAGGTCTTGTCCATAGAATTGATAAAGATACTAGTGGACTTTTAGTAGTAGCTAAAGATGAGAAATCTATGACTAATCTGGCGAAGCAATTTTTTTTAAAAACATCTAAAAGAAAATATTATGCACTTGTTTGGGGGATTTTAGAAAATGAAGAAGGAACAATCAATGAAAGATTAGGAAGAGATCCTAAGAATCGTTTGATAATGAGTGTTCCTGATGACGAACAATCTGGGAAAAGTGCAATTACACATTATAAGGTGATAGAAAGATTTAATTATCTTACTCTAATAGAATGTCAATTAGAAACAGGTAGAACACATCAGATTAGGGCTCATATGAAACATATCGGACATCCTATTTTTAACGATAGTAGATATGGTGGTGATAAAATATTAAAAGGTACTATTTTCAATAAATATAAACAGTTCGTTTTTAATAGTTTTAAATTAATTCCTAGACAAGCTTTGCATGCCAAATCTTTAGGATTTATTCATCCTGTTTCTAAAAAAGAATTAAATTTTGAGTGTAATCTTCCTGATGATTTTGAACAGTGTTTGGAAAAATGGAGAAATTATTCAAGTATGTCTTAATTTTTATTAATTTAATTTAAATTTTATTTATGAAAATTATTATTTCACCTGCAAAGTCACTGAATTTTCAAAAAAGTTTACCAACCTTAGATTTTTCATTACCAAGTTTTTTGAACGAATCAAAATCGATAAACGATGTTTTAAAAACAAAAACCCCAAAACATTTAAAAGAGTTAATGAAAATTTCAGATAAAATAGCTGAATTGAATTGGAATCGTAATATAAATTTTAATACTCCTTTTAATTCGAATAATGCTAGGCCTGCAATATTTACGTTTGATGGAGATGTTTATTCTGGAATTGATGCTTTTACACTAAGTGATAATAAAATCAAAAAAGCTCAATCATCTTTAAGAATATTATCTGGTTTATATGGCTTACTTAAGCCTTTGGACTTAATGCAAGCATACAGATTAGAAATGGGTACTAAATTACCAATAGGCAATTCTAAAAATCTTTATGAGTTTTGGAAAGAAAAAATAACCTACAGTTTAAATAGTGAATTGGACAGTAATGAATTGTTTGTGAATTTAGCTAGCAATGAATATTCTTCTGCTATAGATATAGGTTTACTGAAAGTTGATATGATTTCTCCAGTCTTTAAAGATTTTAAAAATGGAAAATTTAAAATAATTTCATTTTATGCAAAAAAAGCTAGAGGAATGATGACAAGATTCCTTTTGGATAATGATATAGAATCAATTAATGATTTAAAACAATTTGATTATGGTGGTTATTCATATAGCTCTATGGAAAGTGAAGTTTCTAACGAGTTAGTTTTTACTAGATGATTTTCCTCTTATTGAATTTATAAACTCAACTATATTTTCTTTATTATTATTTTTTAAAAACTTTATAAATGCTGAGCCTATTATAGCTCCTCTACTATTTCTTGTTGCATCTAAAAAAGTTTTATTATTACTAATCCCAAAACCAATTAATAATTTAGATTTCAAATCCATTGAATTAATTCTTTTAAAATATTTTTTTTGGTTTTCATTAAAAGAATTTACAGCTCCAGTAATACTAAAGCTACTAACCATGTAAATGAATCCTTTTGAGACCTTATCAATAAATTGTATTCTTTCATTACTAGTTTGAGGAGTAATTAAAAACATATTTAATAAACCGTGTTTATCAAAAACATGTTTATATTCCTTTTCATAAACTTCAACAGGTAAATCAGGTATTATTAACCCATCTATACCAACAGTTTGACAATTTTTACAAAATTCTTCGACACCAAATTGTAGTATAGGGTTGAAATACCCCATTATTATAAGAGGAATATTTGTCTTTTTTCTTATATCTTTTAATTGCTCAAAAAGTTTAATCGAATTCATTCCGTTATTTAACGCTATTGTAGAACTTTCTTGAATAGTGGGTCCATCAGCTAGTGGATCACTAAAAGGAAGACCAATTTCAACCATATCAACATCACAGTTGCTTAATTGAATAATTATTTCTTCTGTATTATCTATTTTAGGAAAACCAGCAGTAAAATATATTGATAAAATATCTTTTTTTTCTTCTAAAACTTTATTTATTCTGTTCATTTTTATAATTTGAAATAATCAATATAAGTATCTAAATCTTTATCTCCTCTACCAGAGCAATTAAAAACCAAAATATCACTTTTTTGAAATTCTTTTTTGTCTAGAATAGCAAATGCATGTGATGTTTCTATTGCAGGAATAATCCCTTCAAGTCTAGATAAGTTTAATCCCCAATCCATAGCTTCACTATCTTCTATGGAATGAAATTCTCCTCTTTTTGATCTAAATAAGTTGGCATGCATTGGACCAACCCCTGGATAATCTAATCCAGCAGAAATGGAATACGGTTCTGTGATTTGACCATCTTTAGATTGCATTAATAATGTTTTAGCTCCATGAATTATTCCTTCTTTTCCTAAAATTGAGGTAGCTGCACTTTTTCCAGATTTAATTCCTTTTCCTGCTGCTTCAACGCATATTATTTTAACTTTTTTATTATCTAAATACGGATAAAACAAGCCTGCAGCGTTACTTCCTCCTCCAACACAAGCTATTACGTAATTAGGGTTTTTTGTTCCCTCTAACGTTTCTAATTGACTCATTACTTCATTTCCAATTACTGATTGAAATCTAGCGACCATGTCAGGATAAGGATGTGGTCCAACAACTGAGCCTATTATATAATGTGTATCAATTGGATTATTTATCCAATCTCTAATTGCTTCATTAGTTGCATCTTTAAGTGTTTTACTTCCTGATGTTGCAGGCCTAACTTCAGCCCCTAGCATTTTCATTCTAGCAACGTTTGGAGCTTGCCTACCTATATCAATTTCACCCATATAAATTATACACTCTATCCCCATTAATGCACACACAGTAGCTGTAGCTACACCATGTTGACCAGCTCCTGTCTCTGCAATAATTCTTGTTTTACCAAGTCTCTTAGCTAATAGTATTTGACCTATTGTATTGTTAATTTTATGTGCTCCAGTGTGACACAAATCCTCTCTTTTAAGGTATATTTTAGTATTATATTTTTCTGAAAGTCTGCTTGCGAAATACAGAGGGGTAGGTCTTCCAACATAATCTTTTAATAGTTCATTAAACTCTTTTTTAAAGCTATTTTCAGAACATATTTTTATGTATTTTGATTTTAATTCTTCAATGTTAGAATGCATCATTTCAGGAATATAAGCTCCGCCAAATTCCCCGTAATATCCATTTTGATCAACGTTATATGTATTATTCATTTATTTATATTTTGTCAATTAATGATTTTATTTTTGTTTTGTCTTTTTTTAAATTAGGTAATTCAAATTTGCTATTTATATCAATTCCGATGATTGGATATTTTTTTTTTATTTTATTGATTTCTGCAATATCATCTTCACTTATTCCACCACTTAAAAAAAAGTATTTTTTTGAATTATATTTTTTTAATATTTCCCAATTAAATTTTTTACCACTTCCGCCATGAAGATTTGTTTTAGTATCAAATAAATAATAATCTGAAACATTTTCGAATTTTTTTATTTCATCAAAATTAAAATTGTCATCAATTTTAAAAACCTTAATAACTTTGCAGATTGATTTTATAGATAAACAATATCTAACATCTTCATTTCCATGAAGCTGAACATAATCTAGTTTATGTTTTTTTACATTATCGATTACTTCATTTATTTCCTGATTAACAAAAACACCAACTCTACTTATGTTGTCATTTAATACTATTATCGATTCATTAAAAAATCTTTTAGATTTTTTATAAAAGATAAATCCCATAAAATCTGGGTTTAAGCTTTCGATTTCACTAATGTTTTCTGGGAATTTCATCCCACAAACTTTTAATTTCATATTATTTTTTTAATTAAATCTGAAACTTCTTTTCCTGGATCATTATTTTTCATAAAAAGTTCACCTATTAAAAAACCTTTAAATCCATACTTTCTAAGTTTTCTAATTTCACTGTAATTTGAAATTCCACTTTCTGATATTTTTAAAAACTTTTCAGGAATCATATTTGATAATTTAATACTAGTATTAATGTTGACTTCGAAAGTTTTTAAATTTCGATTATTAACTCCGATAATATCTATTGTGTCTATTAAACATTTTTTTAATTCATTTTCATCATGTATTTCTATTAACACTTCAAGCCCAATTTTTTTTGCTAATGAACTAAGATTTGTTATTTGTTTTTTTTCAAGACACGCAGCAATTAAAAGTATAGCATCAGCGCCATTTGCCTTTGCTTCAATTATTTGATATTCATCAATAATAAATTCTTTTCTTAGAATAGGAATTTTTGTTAATTTTCTAGTAATTCTTAAATCATTTAAACTTCCACCAAAATAATCTTTGTCAGTTAATACCGATATTCCACAAACATCAGCTTGATCATAGCTGTTAATTATTTGATTAATTAAAATTGAATCATTTATGACTGACTTTGAAGGTGATTTTCTTTTATGTTCAGCAATAATTCCATGAGAACTATTTTTCAATTTATCTACTAGAGAAACTGATTTTCTTTGATAGTTCGGAAGTTTCCTTAAATCTTCAATTGAAATTGTTTTTTTAACAATTTCTAACTCAGTTTTTTTTGTTTTTATTATTTTTTCTAGAATAGTCATTGTTAACTTAAGTTTTTAAGTTTTTCAAATGCCTCAAGGGCTTTATTTGTTTTCAAGGATTCTATAGCTTTTTCAATCCCATCCTCAATTGAAATATTTAAAGCTGTAGAAATTGCCAATCCTGAGTTTGCAAAAATTACTTGATTTTGAGATTTAGTACCTTTGTTTTGTAAAATATTCACGAATATTTTCGCAGATTCTTTTACCGTTTTTCCTCCGTTAATTGATTTCGGATTTAATTTTTGTAAACTTAAATCCTGTGGAGAATATATATTCTCTTCATTTCTAGTTATTACTTTAACATTTCCAGTAAGCGATATTTCGTCATATCCATCCAAAGAATGAATTATTGCATAATTTTTATTTGTTTTTTGAAATAAGTAAGAGTAAAGTCTTGCTAGTTCTAAATTAAATACTCCTACTATTTGATTTGCTGGAAAAGAAGGGTTTACTAATGGTCCTAAAATATTAAAAAAAGTTTTTAATCCTAGTTCTTTTCTAATCGGAGCAACATGTTTCATTGCTGGATGAAATAGAGGTGCATGTAAAATACATATTCCACTTTCTTCAATTGATTTTTTTAAAAAATCTTTGTCATTTGAAAACTTGATTCCTAAAAACTCTAAAACATTACTTGATCCGCAAGAAGAAGAAACTCCGTAATTACCATGTTTTGAAACATTTACATTAGCACCTGCAGTCACAAAAGCTGATAATGTAGAAATATTGAACGTGTCTTTATTATCTCCGCCGGTTCCACATAAATCAATTGCATTATACTCTGTCAAATCAACTTTAATACATAGCTCTAATAATGCCTCTTTAAAACCTTGTAGTTCTTCTAGAGTTATATTTCTCATCATAAAAATTGTTAAAAATGAACTAATGTGACTATTGTTATATTTTCCTTTAGAAATATTTAATAATACATCTTTAGCTTCATCCTTAGTCAAGGTATTGTGTAAACTAAGTTTGTTAATTATATCTTTCATTAATTAATTTTTAACCAATTATTTAAAAGTGCTTTTCCTTCCTCAGTTAGTATTGATTCAGGATGAAATTGAACTCCTCTAATATTGTATTTCTTATGTCTTATAGCCATTATTTGGTTATTTTCATCATAAGCTAAGATTTCAAGGCACTCTGGAATTGGTTCTTCAACAACCCAAGAATGATATCTCCCTACGTTAAGAGGATTTGATAGTTTGTTAAAAATGTAATCTTCTTTTATAATGTTAATTTCACTAGCGACTCCATGATACACTTCATCTAGATTTTTAAGTTTAGCACCATAAACTTCTGCTATTGCTTGATGTCCAAGGCAAACTCCTAGAATTTTTTTTGATTGTCCAAAATGAGCAATGATATTTTTTAATTCTCCAGCTTCATCAGGAATTCCTGGACCAGGTGACAAAACTATGTAATCAAATTTTTCAATTTCAATTAAAGAAACTTCGTCGTTTCTTTTAACAGTTACTTCACAATTTAGTTCTTCGAAATAATGAACCAGATTGTATGTAAAAGAATCGTAATTATCTATAACAATTAATTTCATATTTATATTTTTTCAGCTAGTTCAAGAGCTTTATTTAACGCTCTAAGTTTATTATTAATTTCTTGTAACTCACTTTTTGGATTAGACTTTGAAACAATACCTGCTCCCGCTTGAAAAATTAGTTCATGATTTTTACTTAAAAATGATCTTATTATTATAGCATGATTAAAATTTCCATCAAAATCCATAAATCCAATTGCTCCACCATAAAATGATCTATTACAATTTTCGTAATCTGATATTAATTGCATTGCTCTATGCTTTGGTGCTCCAGATAATGTTCCTGCTGGAAATGTATCTGCTGCAATTTGTAAAGTAGAAGATTTATTTTTTTTAATTGCAGTAACCTTGGAAACTAAATGAATAACATGAGAATAAAATTGTATTTCCCTGTCTTTTTCAACAGTAACATTATTTCCATTTCTACTTAAATCATTTCTTGCTAAATCTACAAGCATCATATGCTCACTATTTTCTTTTTTATCAATAGCTAACTTTTTAGCTTCTATTGAATCTTTCTGATCATTTCCAGTTCTAATGAAAGTTCCAGCTATTGGATGAATTTCTGCTTTATTATTTTCAACAACAAGTTGAGCTTCTGGTGAACTTCCAAATATCTTATAACTACCATAATCAAAGTAGAAAAGATATGGAGAAGGATTTACTGATCTTAAAGCTCTGTATAAATTAAATTCATCTCCTTCAAATTTTTGTTTGAATCTTCTAGATAAAACGATTTGAAAGACATCTCCTCTTTCGCAATGTTTAATTCCTTTTTTTACTAAATCTAAGTATTCATTATCATTTAAATTTGAAGTTATGTTTCCGGATTTTGAAAAAGGGAATTTTGATAGTTTATTTGATTTTATATGCTTTTCAATTTGGTCTAAATTATTTTTTTGATCATAACTATGGTGAAGTAAAGTAGCTTCATTATTAAAAACGTTAATTATGATAATATTCGAATAAAATGCGTAATAAATATCAGGAATTTCAATGTCATTCTTTTTTGATTTTAAAGATATTTTTTCAAAATGTTTTACAGCATCGTAATTCATGTATCCTATAATACCATTTTCAAAAAATTTAGAATCAGACTTTGATGTTTTGAATTTCTGAGAAAATAAGTTTAGTTCAGAAATAACATTATTGTTTTTATTGATTTCTTTTATTTCATTTTTATTGTCTGGAAATGTTTGTATTATTTGATTTCTTTTTACTTTAAAAGAAGATATTGGGTTAAAACACACATATGCATAACTGTTGTCATTGGCTCCATAATCACTACTCTCTAAAAGTATTGAATTAGAAAACGTGTCTCTAATTTTTTGATAAATACTAACTGGTGTCATTGTGTCAGCTAATATTTTTTTTCTATAAGTTTTAATTTTATACACTATATATGTTTTTTAATTAAAAAAGGCTTGTCGAAAAACAAGCCTTTTTATATTTGAACAAACTAAAAGATTATTTCGACTTAATTAAAAATAAGCGAGCGCCACCAATTAGTATGTGTTGATTTTTTAAACATTTTTATCAAATATATAAACGAAAATTATAGATAACAACAAATATTTAATAATTTTAATTTTTTAAATAAATAACACATGGATTTGAATCAAAGTAAATGGGCAAGTGATATTGAAAATACAAGTAATACAATTCTTGATGTCAGAACTCCTGAGGAATTTAACGAAGGTTATATTCCTAAGTCTATTAATTTAAATATATATGATGCAAGCTCCTTTATGTCTAAGATTCAATCATTCAATAAAGAAAACAATTTTTATATATATTGTAAATCTGGGGCTAGAAGCTCACAAGCCTGTAAAATCATGAGTCAGTTGGGCTTTAGTAATGTATATAATCTTCTTGGAGGAATTACAGATTGGGAAGGCCAAATTTCCAAATAATGTTGCATTTAAGATATTTTTTTGAAAGACATGGTTATTCGGTTTGTTCAAGATTAGCTGATTGGTTAGGTATGAATAAAAAAAATGTTAGAATATTTTTTATTTATAGCAGCTTTTTTTCTTTAGGAGCTGGTTTTTTTATTTACTTAACTCTAGCTTTCTGGTTAAGGATTAAAGATTTAATTTCAGCAAAAAGATCTTCTGTTTTTGATTTGTAAAAAAAACATTTGAATTAATACTTTTTATTTGCATCTTGTTAATCATTCTCACATTTAATACAAACAAATGAAAAAAATATTTTTATCTCTTTTACTAGTCTTGTCCTCATCACTTTCTTTTTCACAAGAAAAGGGTCTTGATCAAAAAATCGATGAAGCATTCGCTCCAATTTCTGATTTTTTTAGTAAAGTTGTTTTTTTTCCAGTAGGAGATTATCCATTTGTAATATTATTATTGGTAGGTAGTGCGATGTTTTTTACCATATATTTTGGCTTTCCAAATATTAAATATTTTTTTACAGCTATTAATGTTGTTAGAGGTAAATACGATGACCATGATAAGAGTGAATCATCAGAATCTGGTGACGGAGAGGTTTCTCACTTTCAGGCATTAGCTACAGCTGTTTCAGGAACTGTTGGAAATGGAAATATAGCTGGAGTCGCTTTAGCTATTGCGTTAGGAGGACCTGGAGCAACTTTTTGGATGATAGTTTGTGGTTTATTAGGTATGTCTACAAAATTTGTTGAGTGTACTTTAGGAGTTCAATATAGAGATGTTGGTGAAGATGGTACTATTTATGGTGGTCCGATGTATTATTTATCAAAAGGACTAAAAGAAAAAGGTTTTGAAAACTTAGGTAAAGTTGCAGCCGTTATTTTTGCAATTTGTTGTATCGGAGGTTCTTTTGGAGGAGGAAATGCTGCACAGTCTAATCAAGCAACTATTGTTGTTAAACAGTTGTTAGGTTTTGAAAGCACAAGTGCGGGTGCAGTTATAGGATTAATTTTAGCAATTTTAGTAGGAATTATAATTATTGGAGGAATTAAAAGAATTGCTTCTGTTACAGAAAAAGTAGTTCCTTTTATGGCACTTCTTTACTTATTTGCTTGTTCATATATTCTGTTATCGAATTTCACACTTATTGATGACGCAATTAGTTTAATTGTTACTGAAGCTTTCAATCCAACTGCAATCGGAGTTGGTGGGGTAATTGGTGTGTTAATGGTTGGCTTTAAAAGAGCTGCATTTTCTAATGAAGCTGGAGCCGGATCTGCTTCAATTGCTCACTCGGCGGTTAAAACAAAATATTCTGCTAGTGAAGGTTTGGTTGCATTATTAGAGCCTTTTATTGATACTGTAGTTATATGTACAATGACAGCTTTAGTTATTATAATATTTAACTTCGGAGGCTACTTTGAGTACGGAGGAGATGGTCTGGGAAGCGTTATGATTGATGGTGTTCCTTTTGAAGGTGCTGGAATAACATCTCAAGCATTTGCTGAATATATTCCTTATTCTGATGTATTCTTAACAATCGCAGTTGTATTGTTTGCTATATCAACTATGATTTCTTGGTCGTATTACGGTTTGCAATCTTGGAAATTTTTATTTGGTAGAGGTAAAGCAGCTGATTTAACTTATAAACTATTATTCTGTTTGTTCATAGTTATTGGTGCAGCAGCCAGTATGAACTCTATATGGGCATTTTCTGATGCTATGATTTTTGCCATGGTGTTTCCAAATATGATAGGATTATTCTTTTTATTCCCAGTTGTTAAAGAACAACTTAATAAATACTTGAAAGTTATTAAACAATAGATTTTATCTATTTATAAATATAATTTAACTTAATTTTGGCATTAATATTGTTGATGTATAATTAAAATATTTGAATTAATTTATGGATTTTAATTTAGAACCTAATGTTGAGTTAGTAGCTGAATCAGCTAAATCTTTTGCAGAGAAATTTATCAGACCTAATGTAATGGACTGGGATGAGTCACAATACTTTCCAAAAGAATTGTTAAAACAGGCTGGAGAGTTTGGCTTTATGGGTGTATTAGTTCCTGAGTCGCTTGGAGGTTCTGGACTAGGTTATCATGAGTATGTTTCTATTATTGAAGAAATATCAAAAGTTGATCCATCAATTGGATTGTCTGTTGCTGCTCATAATTCACTATGTACAAATCACATTCTTCTTTTTGGAACCGATAGTCAAAAAAATAAATGGATCCCTAAGTTAGCTTCTGGAGAATATCTTGGTGCTTGGGGTTTAACTGAGAATAATTCAGGTTCTGACGCTAGCGGAATGTCTTCTACGGCTATTAAAGACGGAGAGAGTTGGATTTTAAATGGTACAAAAAATTTTATTACCCATGGTATTTCTGGTGATATTGCTGTTGCTATTTTTAGAACTGGAGAAAAAGGAGAAAAAAGAAATGCTACTGCTTTTGTTATAGAAAGAGGAACAAATGGATTTAAATCAGGTAAAAAAGAAAATAAGCTTGGAATGAGAGCTTCTGAAACGGCAGAGATGATATTTGACAATTGTATTGTCAGTGATGATAATAGACTCGGTGAAGTAGGGGAAGGCTTTATTCAGTCAATGAAAATTTTAGATGGTGGTAGAATCTCAATTGCTGCACTTTCTCTTGGAATAGCTAAAGGAGCTTTTAATGCTGCTTTAAAATATTCTAAAGAACGTGTTCAGTTTGGAAAACCTATAAGTTCTTTTCAAGGAATTTCGTTCAAATTAGCTGAAATGGCTACAGAAATTGAAGCATCTGAATTGTTAATTCACAAAGCTTCGTTTGAAAAAAACAGTAATAGACCGATGACAAAATTAAGTGCTATGTGTAAAATGTATGCATCTGAAGTTTGTGTTAGGGTTGCAAATGAATCAGTACAGATTCATGGTGGATATGGTTACATTAAAGATTTTCCAGCTGAAAAATTCTACAGAGATTCAAAGCTTTGTACTATTGGAGAAGGAACTACAGAAATTCAAAAATTAGTTATCTCAAGAAATATTTTGAAATAATTTCCCAGTAAATAAAAAATGTTTTTATATTTGCTGCCTATTAAAAATACATATGTTAATTATTCCAGTAAAAGAAGGTGAGAATATCGACAGAGCTTTAAAGAGATTTAAACGTAAGTTCGATAGAACAGGAGCTATGAAAAGTTTAAGATCTAGACAAGCTTTTATTAAGCCTTCAGTTAGAAATAGAGACAAGATCAAAAAAGCTTCTTACGTTCAGGGCTTAAGAGATCTTGAGAATATTTAAACATCTCAACCTTTTCTATTAATTGCCTAACTTTACGTTAAGCAGTATAGATGTATTTATCAAATTTTTTTGACTATTTATCCAAAGAGAAAAACTTCTCTTCCAACACTGTCGTTGCTTACAAAAAAGACCTTGAAACATTCAAATTATTTTGTTTAGATCAATACGAAATAAATAATATTTCAGTTATGACCTATCCAATTATAAGAGATTGGATTATAAATCTATCTGAAAAAGAACTTTCTCCATTAACAATTAATCGTAAAATATCATCATTGAGTAAATACTATGATTTTTTGCTTAAAACTCAAGTGAATAAAGTTTCGCCTTTAAAAAACCACAAGAGATTAAAAGTTCAAAAAAAGTTAATAATTCCATTTTCTGAAGATGAAGTTTTTAAAGTTGTGGATGTGTTTAGTAAGGACTTTGAGGGAAAAAGAAATTTACTGATTGTCGATACTCTTTATTCAACAGGAATTAGAAGAGACGAATTAATAAATATTAAACTAAACGATGTCTTTTTAAGCGAGAATTTAATAAAAGTTTTAGGAAAGAGAAATAAAGAGCGATTAGTTCCAGTACTCACTAGTTTAAATAAAAGAATAAAAGATTATTTAGGTCTTAGAAATGAAATTCGTTCCAATAGTCCAAGTCTTTTTATAACAAATAAAGGAAAGACTATTGGACCTTCTCTAGTATACAGGGTAGTTAAAAAATATTTTTCAAAAGTTTCTACAAAAGTAAAAACTAGTCCACATGTTTTGAGACATTCCTTTGCGACTCATATGTTAAATAATGGAGCAGATATAAATAGTATTAAAGAAATAATGGGGCATTCTAGCCTTGCTTCAACCCAAATTTATACCAAAATTAAGCTTCCAAAAATTATTAATGACTATAAGAAAAATCATCCTAGAGAAAGAAAAAAGTAATCATTTTGTTTTTTTTTAAAAATTAGTATTTTTCTTTTGATTCAAAAAAAATAAATCAATACATTTGCCATCGATTAAGTGGAAAAGCCGATGTAGCTCAGCTGGCTAGAGCAGCTGATTTGTAATCAGCAGGTCGTGGGTTCGAGTCCCTCCATCGGCTCTTAGTTCTTTAAAATAATGGGGAGATACTCAAGCGGCCAACGAGGGCAGACTGTAAATCTGCTGTTTTTAACTTCGCAGGTTCGAATCCTGCTCTCCCCACTAAAGTATTTAAGCGAGAGTAGCTCAGTTGGTAGAGCGTCAGCCTTCCAAGCTGAATGTCGCCGGTTCGAACCCGGTCTCTCGCTCAAATTTTTCTGCCGATGTAGCTCAGGGGTAGAGCGTTTCCTTGGTAAGGAAGAGGTCTTGAGTTCAAATCTCAACATTGGCTCTCAGTTAAACTAAGTTTTAACAACACTCCTAATCAATTTTACTTAACTTTTATAAAACTTTTTAGTATTGGGATTGTGTTTAGCACTTTTTTAATTCTTCTAAATAGCTTCCTTTTAGCTTATCTTGATTTCTAGTTATTTTATCATGTGTTATCGTATGTAAAACATAACTTCCAATTATTTTAATTATTATATATTTAAACTATTAATTAAATCATCAAAATTTTATCATGAAATTATTTTTTAAACCAACACTATTAGTCCTTTTAATTTTAGGAGCAACTCAATTAAATTCAGCTCAAATCAAAAAAACAGCCTCTGTAGAGGGTATAACGGAATATGCATTAGATAATGGTATGAAAGTACTTTTGTTTCCTGATAATTCTTCACAGACTATCACTGTAAATGTTACTTATTTAGTTGGCTCTCGTCATGAAGGGTATGGTGAAAAAGGAATGGCTCACTTGCTGGAGCATCTTGTTTTTAAAGGAACACCGTCGCATGAAGATATTCCTAATGAATTGACAGAGCGTGGTGCACGTGCTAACGGGACTACTTGGTATGATCGTACTAATTATTACGAAACATTTAATGCAACTGATGATAATTTGGAATGGGCGTTAGACTTGGAGTCTGATCGTATGATGAACTCTTATATATCGAAGGAAGATCTCGATTCAGAATTTAGCGTGGTACGTAACGAGTTTGAAAGCGGAGAAAATTCACCATCGAGAACACTTTCTCAAAAAGTAATTCGTGCGGCTTATATGTGGCATAATTATGGGAATTCAACTATTGGAAATCGTTCTGATATCGAGCGTGTGCCAATTGCAAATTTGAAAGCATTTTACAAGAAATATTACCGACCTGATAATGCGGTATTAATGATCACAGGTAAATTTGATAACAAACGAACCTTGGAATTGGTTGACAAATATTTTGGTCCTCTTAATAACCCGTCTACTATACTCAATGAAGTGCCAACTGTAGAGCCGGCTCAAGATGGTGAAAAACGTGTTGAACTAAATAGAGTAGGTGACTTACAGCTGTTGATGGCGTTATACCATTCTCCTGCAGGATCTGATGCTGATTATTCAGCTTTAACATTGGTTCAAAACGTTTTAAACGATGCGCCCTCTGGAAGACTTTATAAGGCTTTGGTGGAAACTCAAATGGCTTCTAATGTATATGCATCAAATCCTTTTACAAAAGATCCAGGGTTTATTAATTTTAACGTGAGTGTTCCGTCTGAAAAATCACTTGCTGATGCCGAAAAAACTTTATTAAGTGTGTTAGATGGTTTAAAAGATAACCCAATAACTTCCGAAGAATTGAAGCGAGCTCGAGCAAATGTAATGAAGCAATTAGATCAGCTTAGTAGAAACTCTGGATATATGGCAACTTATATGAGTGAATTTATTGGAGCAGGGGATTGGCGTTTGGCATTCATTCACCGTGATCGCGTTGAAAGTACAACCGTAGAGGAAGTGAATGCAGCAGTTCAGAAATATTTTATTCCTACTAATCGTACCATTGGAAACTTTATTCCAACCGATAAGCCTGAACGTGTTGAGATTTTGCACCCAGAAGGGGTGGCTGAAATGGTGGCTAGCTATAAAGGCAAAGTGGCTATGGACGTTGGTGAAGATTTCGACGTTGACTATGATAATATTCAAAATCGATTGGATAGCGGAATTTTACCAAAATCTGGTATTGAATATGGATTTATAAATAAAGCGAATCGTGGTGAAACAGTTACCCTCTCTTTTGCTATTAGATCAGGAAATGTTGATGACTATATGAATAAAGGTGTGACGGCAGGATTTGTAGCAAGCTTACTTAATAAAGGAACACAATCACGATCACGTCAAGACATTGAAGATGCGTTGAGTGCTATTAGTTCGTCAGTTGGTTTTAGCGGGGGGAATGGTCTGGTTTATGCCAACATTTCTTCAACTAAAGAAAACTTGCCTTCGGCTCTTGAAATTATGACAGACATGCTCAAAAATCCAAAATTCGAAATTAGTGAATTGGATAAAATTAAAACGCAACGTTTGGCTGGCTTGGAAAGCAGTGCCTCTGATCCTCAGTTTTTAGCGGTTCAACGTATGCGTCAAATCAATCAGGTTCACTCAAAAGGTCACCCTAATTACTTTCCTAATATTGATGAACAAATTGCAATGATTAAAGACGTGAGTATAGAACGTATCCAATCTTTTTACGATAATTATTATGGTATTTCGGATAACGCTTCGTTAGTGGTTATTGGAAGTATGGATGTTGATATGGTTAAAACTTATTTTGAGGATAATTTTTATGATTTTAAATCTGACAAACCATTTTCAGAAATAAAAAACCCACATAAACAAAATGTTGCGGCCAATGAAAACATTATTACTCCTGACAAGAAGAATGCTTTTACAATAGGAATGTTATCTGCAAAAACAACAGAAGTTGACAAGGATAATGCGGCACTTCAAATAGCTGGGACTATTTTTGGCGGTGGATTTTTGAATTCAAGAGTTGCTACGCGTTTAAGACAGCAAGATGGTATAAGTTATGGTGCTGGTGCTCAAGTGAGCATTGACAGTGATCCAGATGATAAAAATTCAAACTTGATTATCTATGCGATTTATGCGCCTATGAATGCTGATAAAGTTCAAATTGGCTTCAAAGAAGAGTTAGAACGTTTTATTGTAGATGGTATCACTCAAGAAGAATTGGACAGTGCCTTAAACGGCTGGATTCAAGGACAAACAGTATCCAGAGCGAAAGACAATGAATTATCGTCATTAATAAATAACAACCTTTATTTTGATCGCGATATGTCTTTTCAAGCTTCGCTCGAATCTCAGGTCAGTGCGTTAACCGTCGAAAAAGTAAACGCTGTTATCAAGAAATATTTCAAATCACTTGATCAATGGACCGTGGTAAACGGAGGTGATTTTCAATAGAAAACGAAAGCTGCAATTAATTGTATTAATAATGAGTGAAAAACAACCAAATAACCCTTTGCACGGAATAAAATTAGCAACTATTTTGGAAGAGTTATTTTTAGAATATGGATGGGAAGAATTAGGAGAAACTTTAAATATCAATGCTTTTAAAAATAATCCAACTTATAAATCGAGTTTAAGATTTTTAAGAACCACAGCCTGGGCAAGAGAAAAAGTTGAAAAATTTTATCTAAAAAATATGATTGATTAAATCTCTAATTTCATTCACGCTTGTTCAAGAATTTTAAATTTAATATGAAAAAATTATTATGATAGATTGGCATAAAAAACAAGTAGAAAAAACTTTAGAAAGCTGGGGGTTATCTAATTACCAGGCTTACTGGATTTCTTTCTTAAAAGGTTTAGTAATTGGCGGAGTTATTGTACTCTATTTTATTTAATTTATAAAAAAGTTAGTATTCCAATTATTAATTATACATTCGCATCGTTGATTTCCCAATCAACATGTATTAAAAGTTCAAGAGTTTTATGGTCATTATTCTTGAGCTTTTTCTATTTCCTATAGTTGTTTCTTTTTTTATTTTGATTCGATCTTCCTTTGTTTCCTCTAAAGTTATTTCTGTTTTGTTGTTTAGGAGGTTCTGGAACCGCATTTGGATCAGGTTCATATCCATGTTTAATTTTTGAAGGTATTTTAAGGTTTACTAGTTTTTCAATATCTTTTAAAAATTGTTTTTCATCAATGCATACTAATGATATTGCCTCTCCTTTTGCTCCAGCCCGTCCTGTTCTTCCAATTCTATGTACATAGTCTTCAGGAATATTAGGCAGTTCGAAATTTACTACGTGTGGCAATAAAGGAATATCTAATCCTCTAGCTGCAATATCAGTTGCTACTAGAATTTCAACTGAACCATCTTTAAATCCAGCTAATGCTTTTGTCCTTGCGCTTTGGCTTTTGTTTCCGTGAATTGCAGCTGCAGAAATATTTGCATTAATCATTTTTTTACAAAGATTATTCGCACCGTGTTTTGTTCTTGTAAAAACAAGAACTTGTCTCCAGTTTCCCTCTTTGATTAATTGAATTATAAGATTTGATTTTTTATTCTTATCTACTTTGTAAACATATTGAACAATAGCTTCAACTGTTGTGTTTTGAGGAGAAGTTTCTACTAGTGCAGGATCATTTAAAATTCCTTTTGCCAATCTTTTAATTTCTTTAGAAAAAGTTGCAGAAAAAAGCAGGTTCTGTCTTTTGCTTGGCAATAAGTTCATTATTTTATTAATGTCTCTTTGAAAGCCCATATCTAACATTCTGTCAGCTTCGTCTAAAACTAAAATTTCTACATTTCGCAGGGATAATAATCGTTGATTTTCAAGATCTAATAATCGACCTGGAGTAGCAATTAATATATCAATTCCATTTCTGATTTTAGAAACTTGAGGTTTTTGGTTTACTCCACCAAAAACAACAGAAGCTCTTAATTCGATGTATTTACTGTATTCAACTACATTATCATAAATTTGTGCTGCAAGTTCTCTGGTAGGAGTCAATATTAATGCCCTAATCTTTCTATGATTCGAATTTGGTTGTTTCGAAAGAATTTGTAGTAATGGGAGTGTGAAGCCAGCTGTTTTTCCAGTTCCTGTTTGAGCAGAAGCTAAAACATCTTTTCTTTTAAGAATTAATGGAATAGCTTTCTCTTGAATTGGGGAAGGGTCAGTATATCCTTTCTCGTTGACGGCTTTTAAAAGTGAAGGCATTAAGCCAAGTTCGTTAAATTTCATAGGCAATAAAGCATGTATTTTGCTTTTAATTTTGTTATTATCCTCAAAAATAAATTAAGATTTTTAGATATATATATTTTGCAAACATAAAGTTTTCTGGTATAAATTTTGCTACATTAACCTTGAATTAAATTTATTAAATTTATAAAATGAAAAATTACATATTAATTTTATGTTTAGTATTAGTTAGCTCTTGCCAGTATGAAGATTATGACGATAGTAAGGTTATTGATTCTCCTTTAGCAACTTGTATTGATGGTTTTGCTAAAATTCCAGGTACTGACTATGAATATTCTTGTCTTAATTATGATTTAATGGGACGTATAACTCTTGAGGAAATGGATGCAGAGGCTGGTAATGATTGCTGGGGTTGGATCGATTCAACAACAGGAAGAGAATATGCAATCATGGGTGTAAATAATGGTACGTCTTTTATAGATATTACTGATTCAACATCTCCAATATATCTTGGCAAACTTCCAACCGCTACAGTCGATAGTTCATGGAGAGACATGAAGGTTTACAATGATCATGTTTACATTGTTAGTGAGGCTAGTGGTCATGGTCTTCAGGTCTTTAATTTAGCGAAGTTAAGAGGATTAGAATCGAAGCAAGTGTTCTCGGCTGATTTTATTGATAATTCATTTGGAAATGCTCATAATATTGCAATTAATGAAGATAGTGGCTATGCTTACGTACTTGGATCTTGTGAGGATGATAGTTGTAAAAATGATAGATCAGGAAGTCGAGGTTTATATGTTTTTGATTTAACAAATCCATCAGAACCAAAACTAAGTTTAGAAGATTCAAATTTTAGTTATAGTCATGATGCTCAAATAGTAATATACAAAGGCCCTGACCAAGATCATTTTGGTAAAGAAATATTCATTGGAAGCAATGAAGATAGATTAGATGTTATTGATGTTACAGATAAAACAGAACCAAAACTTATAAGTACTTTTTTGTATGATCACCAATATACTCATCAAGCCTGGCTTACGGATGATCATAAATATGCTTTGCTTGGTGATGAGCTTGATGAATTAGATTCAAACTATGAATTAAAAGCTGATGCTAAAACTCGAACTGTAATTATAGATTTAAGTGATTTAGACAAACCTGAATTGCATCATAATTATGAGGCAGTAACTAAGGCAATTGATCATAATGGATATGTTAAAGGAACTGAATTTTTTCTTGCAAGTTATACTGCAGGTCTTAGAGTTTTAGATATTTTAAATATTGATCAAAAAAGTATTTCTGAAACTGGTTTTTTCAATACTTTTATTGATCAAAATGGTTCTGGATTACCAAATTCAACAACTGTCAAAAGTCAAGATCCAGATGGAGACCATAGTGGAAAAAAAGGAAACAGTTCGGCTTTCAATGGTGCTTGGAGTGTATATCCTTTTTTTAAAAGCGAGAACATAATTATTAGCGATATCAACTCAGGATTATATATAGTAAAAAAACAGAATTAATTTAATTTTTGACAAATTTTCACTTTCTCTGTTTTAATGCTCCTTTTTTCTTTACGAAAAAAATCTTAAAACATTTAATTTTTTAAGATAAAATTTATATATTTGCACGCATTTTAAAAGTAATAAAACATTATATCATATGGCTAAGGAAACATTTGATCGTTCAAAACCCCATTTAAATATAGGGACAATTGGACACGTAGATCACGGAAAAACTACCCTAACTGCTGCTATTACAAAAGTATTAGCTGACGCAGGATTATCAGAAGCAAAAAGTTTTGACCAAATTGACAACGCTCCTGAAGAAAAAGAAAGAGGGATAACAATTAACACATCTCACGTTGAGTACCAAACAGCAAATCGTCACTATGCGCACGTTGACTGTCCTGGTCACGCGGATTATGTGAAGAACATGGTAACTGGTGCCGCTCAAATGGATGGTGCAATTCTTGTAGTTGCAGCTTCAGACGGACCGATGCCACAAACAAGAGAACACATACTTTTAGGAAGACAAGTTGGTATTCCTAGAATGGTTGTTTTCTTAAACAAAGCTGACCAAGTTGATGATGAAGAATTATTAGAACTTGTTGAAATGGAAGTTAGAGATTTATTAAACTTCTATGAATATGACGGTGATAATGGACCAGTAATTTTAGGTTCTGCGCTTGGAGCTCTTAATGGAGAACAAAAATGGGTTGATACTGTTATGCAATTAATGGATGCAGTTGATACTTGGATAGAAATGCCTAAAAGAGAGGTTGATAAAGATTTCTTAATGCCAGTTGAAGATGTATTTTCTATTACAGGTAGAGGTACTGTTGCAACAGGTAGAATTGAAACTGGTGTAGCTAATACAGGTGATTCAGTTGATATCATTGGTATGGGTGCAGAGAAGTTAACATCTACTGTTACAGGTGTTGAAATGTTTAGAAAAATTTTAGACAGAGGTGAAGCTGGTGATAACGTTGGAATCTTATTAAGAGGTGTTGAGAAAACTGATATCTCTAGAGGAATGGTTATTTGTAAGCCAGGTTCTGTTAAACCACATGCTAAATTTGAAGCCGAAGTATATATATTAAAGAAAGAAGAGGGTGGAAGACACACTCCATTTCATAATAACTATAGACCACAATTTTATGTAAGAACAACTGACGTAACTGGAAATATTGCTCTTCCTAAAGGTGTAGAAATGGTGATGCCAGGAGATAACTTAACTATTATTGTTGATCTTATTTCTCCTATTGCTTGTAGCGTTGGATTAAGATTCGCTATTAGAGAAGGTGGTAGAACTGTAGGTGCTGGTCAGGTTACTAAAATTTTATAATACAATATTAATTAATCCGTAAAAGGTATCTACATAAAGTGGATGCCTTTTGTGGCTAAAAATCTTTGGTGTTTAATAGCACCTATAATGGAGAGACGGGTTTAGCTCAGTTGGTAGAGCACTGGTCTCCAAAACCAGGTGTCGGGAGTTCGAGTCTCTCAACCCGTGCAAATTAAGAGTTATGAATATAGTTTCATATATAAAGGAGTCTTTTTCAGAGTTAAAGGAACATGTTTCATGGACTGCTCTACCTGAATTATCCAACCTTACAGTTGTAGTGCTTTTGTTTTCAATAATTTTTGCTGCACTAATATGGGTTGCTGATAGTTTTTTATCTAGAATTATTAAATTTTATTTTGATTTTATAAATTAAATTATGTCTGAAGAAACCGTCGATTTAAAAAAGTGGTATGTTGTAAGGGCTGTTAGTGGTCAAGAAAACAAGATTCGTGACTACATGGATTCTGAAATCAATCGCTTAGGTTTTAATGATTTTGTTGAGGATATTTTAGTACCAACTCAAAAGGTTGTACAGATAAGAAAAGGTAAAAAAATTAATAAAGAAAAAGTTTACTTCCCTGGTTACATAATGATTAAAGCTAATTTAACTGGTGAAATCCCTCACATTATTAAGGGTCTTCCCAATGTTATTGGTTTTTTAGGAGAAACCAAAGGTGGAGATCCAATACCTTTAAGAAAAGCCGAAGTTAATAGAATGTTAGGTAAAGTAGATGAATTGTCTACTGAAAGCGAAAGCGTATCGATTCCATTTGAATTCGGTGAAAATATTAAAGTAATTGATGGTCCTTTTAATGGTTTTAATGGAACTATTGAAAAAGTAAATCAAGAGAAAAGAAAGTTAGAAGTAATGGTGAAGATTTTCGGCAGAAAAACTCCACTGGAACTTTCTTATATGCAAGTTGAGAAAATATAAATGTTACATATAAATCATTTCTTAGATAGCTTCCAATTGTTTAAGAGATAATAAATATTAATAATGGCTAAAGAAATACACAAAGTACTAAAATTACAAATTAAGGGAGGTGCTGCTAATCCATCACCACCTGTTGGTCCTGCTTTAGGGGCGGCTGGTGTTAATATCATGGAATTTTGCAAGCAATTTAACACGAGAACTCAAGATAAACCTGGAAAAATTTTACCTGTAGCGATTACAGTTTTTAAAGATAAATCTTTTGAATTTGTTGTTAAAACTCCACCAGCAGCCGTTCAGCTTTTGGAAGCAGCTAAAATTAAAAAGGGATCTGGGGAACCAAATCGTAGTAAAGTTGCTACTGTCTCTTGGGATCAAGTTAAAGCAATTTCTGAAGATAAAATGGTTGACTTAAATGCTTTTACTGTTGAATCTGCTATGAAAATGATAGCTGGTACAGCAAGATCAATGGGTATTAAAGTCAAAGGTCAAGCTCCTTTTTAATTTTTTAACAAAATAAGATTATGACAAAAATTACAAAAAAACGTAAAGATGCGCTTTCTAAATATGATACTTCAAAAACATATTCCTTAGAAGAAGCCTCTTCTGTAATAAAAGAAATTTCTAATGTTAATTTTGATTCTTCAATCGATTTGGCAGTTAGACTAGGTGTAGATCCTAGAAAAGCTGATCAAAACGTTAGAGGAATTGTTACTCTTCCAAACGGTACAGGAAAAGATGTTAAGGTTTTAGCCTTAGTTACACCTGATAAGGAGAAAGAAGCTTTAGACGCTGGTGCTGATTTTGTTGGTTTAGATGAATACCTTCAAAAAATTAAAGACGGTTGGACTAACGTAGACGTGATTATTACAATGCCTAGTGTTATGGGTAAATTAGGTCCTTTAGGAAGAATATTAGGTCCTAGAGGTTTAATGCCGAATCCAAAAACAGGTACTGTAACTATGGATGTTGCCAAAGCAGTTAACGATGTTAAATCAGGTAAAATTGATTTTAAAGTTGACAAAACTGGTATAATTCATGCATCAATTGGTAAAACTTCATTTGATGCTGACAAAATCCACGGAAATTCACTTGAGTTGCTCCAAAATATAGTTAAACTTAAGCCAAGTTCTTCTAAAGGAACTTACGTTAAAAGTATTTCTATGTCTAGTACTATGAGTCCAGGAATTAATATTGATACTAATATTGAGTAATAAATAAAATAAAATGACAAGAGAAGAAAAATCTAAGGTAATAAAAAGGTTGACTGCTGAATTAGCAGAAAATACCAACGTTTACATGACAGATGTTTCCGGTCTAAATGCTAATGAGACAAGCAAATTAAGAAGAGCATGTTTCAAAGCAGGTATAAAACTTTCAGTTGTTAAGAACACTTTGCTTTCTAAAGCGATGGAATCTTCTGAAAGAGACTTCGGGGATCTTAATGAAGTATTGGTTGGTAATACAGCTTTAATGTATTCAGAAGTTGGGAATACGCCTGCTAAATTGATAAAACAATTTAGAAAAAAATCTGAAAAACCTCTTCTTAAAGGAGCTTCAATTGAAGATTCTATTTATTTAGGTGATGATCAGGTTGAATTTTTAGCTAATATTAAGTCTAAAGAAGAATTAATTGGAGAAGTAATTACAATATTACAATCACCGGCTAAAAATGTTATATCCGCTTTACAATCTAGTGGATCTATATTATCGGGAGTGTTAAAAACACTTTCAGAAAAAAACGAAAATTAATAATAACAATAATAAATATTTAAAAAATGGCAGATTTAAAAGATTTTGCAGAACAATTAGTTAACCTAACAGTAAAAGAAGTTAATGAGTTAGCTGATATCCTAAAAGACGAATACGGAATTGAACCAGCAGCAGCAGCAGTAGCTGTAGCAGGTCCAGCAGCAGGTGGAGACGCTGAAGCGGCTGAAGAAAAAACAGAATTTAATGTTGTTTTAAACGCAGCAGGTGGTTCAAAACTAGCTGTTGTTAAGCTTGTTAAAGAATTAACTGGTTTAGGTTTAAAAGAAGCTAAAGAATTAGTTGACAATGCTCCAAGTAATATTAAAGAAGCAGTTTCAAAAGACGAAGCTGAAGGCTTTAAAAAATCACTTGAAGAAGCTGGTGCTGAAGTTGAATTAAAATAATTAATTCAACTTTAGTTTAAGTTTTGAGCTTTGGGCTTAGTCCATTGCACTATTTTTTTATGTTCTTTAACCTAAATTGTTTTAAATGTATAGTACTATTAATAGATTAAATTTTGCATCAGCTACAGATATTCCTGATTATCCTGATTTTCTTGAAATTCAAATAAAATCTTTTGGTGATTTTTTTCAACTTGAGACAAAATCTGATGAAAGAACCGATGAAGGTCTTTTTAATACTTTTAAAGAAAACTTTCCTATTTCAGATTCTAGAAATCAATTTGTATTAGAGTTTTTAGATTATTTTGTTGATCCTCCCAGATATTCAATGCAAGAGTGTATTGAAAGAGGATTAACTCATTGTGTTCCTTTAAAAGCAAGGTTGAAACTCTATTGTACTGATGAAGAACATGAAGATTTCGAAACTATAGTACAGGATGTATATTTAGGTGTAATACCGTACATGACCCCTAGTGGTACTTTTATAATAAATGGTGCCGAGAGAGTAGTTGTATCTCAATTACATAGGTCTCCCGGTGTCTTTTTCGGTCAGTCTTTTCATGCTAATGGAACTAAGTTATACTCTGCAAGAGTTATTCCGTTCAAAGGATCGTGGATTGAATTTGCTACAGACATTAATAGTGTGATGTACGCTTATATCGACAGAAAGAAAAAATTACCTGTAACTACTCTTTTAAGAGCAATTGGTTTTGAAAGAGATAAAGACATTTTAGAAATTTTTGATTTAGCTGAAGAAATTAAAGTATCTAAATCAGGACTAAAAAAGTGTTTGGGAAGAAAGTTAGCTGCTAGAGTTTTAAACTCATGGTTTGAAGATTTTGTTGATGAAGATACTGGAGAAGTTGTTTCTATTGAAAGAAATGAAATTATTTTAGATAGAGAGACAATAATAGATAAAGAAAATATTGAAGAGATTTTATCTACAAATACTCAAACAATATTATTACACAAAATTGATGGTCAACTTTCTGACTATGCAATAATTCATAATACTCTTCAAAAAGATCCTACTAATTCTGAAAAGGAAGCCGTTGAGCATATCTATAGACAGCTAAGAAATGCTGAGCCGCCTGATGAGGAAACAGCAAGAGGGATAATTGATAAATTATTTTTCTCTGACCAAAGATATAATTTGGGTGAAGTTGGTAGATATAGAATGAATAAAAAATTAGGTCTTGATATTGATATGGAGATGCTAGTTTTAACAAAAGAGGATATCATAACTATTATCAAATACCTTATTGAATTAATTAATTCTAAAGCTGAAATTGATGATATTGATCACCTTTCTAACAGAAGAGTTAGAACAGTTGGTGAACAGTTATCTTCTCAATTTGGTGTTGGTCTTTCAAGAATGGCAAGAACTATTAGAGAAAGAATGAACGTTAGAGATAATGAAGTTTTTACGCCTATTGATTTAATTAATGCTAAAACTTTATCATCTGTAATTAACTCGTTTTTTGGAACTAATCAGTTGTCTCAATTCATGGATCAAACTAATCCATTAGCTGAAATAACACATAAAAGAAGATTATCTGCATTAGGTCCTGGAGGTCTTTCTAGAGAGAGAGCAGGGTTTGAAGTAAGAGATGTTCATTATACACATTATGGAAGGTTATGCCCAATTGAAACACCTGAAGGTCCGAATATTGGTTTAATTTCTTCGTTAGGTGTTTTTGCTAAAGTTAACGATCTAGGTTTCATTGAAACTCCTTACAGAAAAGTAGAAAATGGAGTAGTAGATTTGAAAAATTATAGATATTTAAGCGCTGAAGAAGAGGAAGGTATGTTAATTGCTCAAGCAAATATTCCAAAAGATAAGGACGGTAAAATTCTTTCTGAAAAGGTTATCGCTAGACAAGAAGCAGATTATCCTGTTATTGATCCTTCAGAAGTTAATTATACAGATGTTGCACCCAACCAAATCGCATCTATTTCAGCTTCACTTATTCCTTTCTTGGAACATGATGATGCTAACAGAGCACTTATGGGATCAAACATGATGAGACAATCTGTTCCTTTACTAATACCAGAATCTCCTATTGTTGGTACTGGATTAGAAAGACAAGTTGCTTCTGATTCACGAGTATTAATAAATGCTGATTTTGATGGGGAAGTTACTTATGTAGATTCTCAAAAAATAACTATTAAGTATAGCCTTACTGAAGAACAAAAGATCACAAGCTTTGACTTAGATGAAAAAACATATTCATTAGTTAAATTTAGAAAGACTAATCAAGGGACTTGTATTAATCTAAAACCTATTGTTGTTAAAGGTGATAAAGTTAAAAAAGGTCAAGTTTTATGTGAAGGTTATGCAACTCAAAATGGAGAATTAGCACTTGGTAGAAATTTAAAAGTTGCTTTCATGCCATGGAAGGGATATAATTTTGAAGACGCTATTGTGATTTCAGAAAAAGTTGTTAGAGATGATGTTTTTACATCATTACATATTGACGAGTATTCTATCGATGTAAGAGATACTAAATTAGGAATGGAAGAACTTACTAATGATATTCCAAATGTAAGTGAAGAAGCTACATCTGATTTAGATGAAAATGGAATGATTAGAGTTGGTGCTGAAGTTAAGCCTGGCGATATTTTGATTGGTAAAATTACTCCAAAAGGTGAATCAGATCCAACTCCTGAAGAAAAATTATTAAGAGCTATTTTTGGTGATAAAGCTGGTGATGTAAAAGATGCTTCGTTAAAAGCACCTCCATCATTAAATGGTGTTGTTGTAAATAAAAAGTTATTTACAAGACCTGTAAAGGATAAAAAAACAAGATCTGAAGATAAAGATCATTTGATTGAATTAGGAAAAGCATATGATATTAAATTTGAAGACCTTAAAAAATCATTAATAGAGAAGCTTTATAATATTTTAAGCGGTAAAACTTGCCAAGGTATATTTAATGATTTACAAGAAGAAGTTTTGCCAAAGGGTAAAAAATATTCTTTAAAAATGCTAAATCAGGTTGAAGAATATACTCACCTAGTATCAGGTTCATGGACAGTAGACAAAAAAGTTAATTCTTTAGTATTAACTCTTTTACATAACTACAAAATTAAAGAAAATGATCTTCAAGGAATGCTTAGAAGAGAAAAATTTACTATTTCTGTTGGTGACGAACTTCCTCCAGGAATTTTAAAATTAGCAAAAGTATATATAGCTAAAAAGAGAAAACTTAAAGTCGGAGATAAAATGGCTGGAAGACACGGTAATAAAGGTATCGTTGCCAGAATTGTTAGACAAGAAGATATGCCATTCTTAGAAGACGGAACACCAGTTGATATTGTACTTAATCCACTTGGTGTACCCTCAAGAATGAATATTGGTCAAATTTATGAAACTGTTTTAGGTTGGGCTGGTCAAAAATTAGGTAGAAAATTTTCTACTCCAATTTTTGATGGTGCTACTTTAGATCAAATAAATGAACTGACTGAAGAAGCTGGCGTTCCAAAATTTGGACACACTTACTTATATGATGGTGGAACTGGTAAAAGGTTTGATCAACCAGCAACTGTTGGTGTTATTTATATGCTTAAGCTAGGTCATATGGTGGATGATAAAATGCACTCAAGATCTATTGGACCTTATTCTTTAATTACTCAACAACCACTTGGTGGTAAGGCTCAATTTGGAGGTCAAAGGTTTGGAGAAATGGAAGTTTGGGCATTAGAAGCATATGGAGCTTCAAGCACTTTACAAGAAATTTTAACAATCAAATCTGATGATGTTCAAGGTAGAGCAAAAGCTTATGAAGCAATTGTAAAAGGAGATACTATGCCTGATCCTGGACTTCCAGAATCATTTAACGTATTGATGCATGAACTTAAAGGTCTAGGATTAGATATTAGATTAGAAGAATAATAAAATAAAAACTCATTATGTCTAGAAAAATTGAAATTAATAAATCTCAAAAATTCTCTAAAATATCAATTGGATTAGCATCTCCTGAAGTTATATTAGGTAATTCAAGAGGTGAAATTCTTAAACCAGAAACTATTAATTACAGAACTCATAAACCTGAAAGAGACGGGCTGTTCTGCGAAAGAATTTTTGGTCCTGTAAAAGATTTTGAATGTGCATGTGGAAAATATAAAAGAATAAGATACAAA
This sequence comes from Cryomorphaceae bacterium BACL29 MAG-121220-bin8, assembly GCA_905182765.1. Taxonomy (GTDB): domain Bacteria; phylum Bacteroidota; class Bacteroidia; order Flavobacteriales; family Flavobacteriaceae; genus MAG-121220-bin8. The sequence goes on from CAJJCV010000007.1 coordinate 41,508, forward strand.
GGTATTATTTGTGATAGATGTGGTGTTGAAGTAACTGAGAAAAAGGTGCGAAGAGATAGAGTAGGTCATATTGATTTAGTTGTTCCAGTTGCACATATATGGTACTTTAGATCTTTACCCAATAAAATTGGTTACTTATTAGGTCTTCCTTCTAAGAAACTAGATATGATTATTTATTATGAAAGATATGTGGTTATTCAACCTGGTCTTGCAGTAAATGCAGAAGGTGAGTCTGTAAATAAAATGGATTATTTAACTGAAGAAGAATATATTACTATTACTGATAATCTTCCACCTGAAAATCAATTTCTGGATGACGAGGACCCTAATAAATTTATTGCTAAAATGGGTGCCGAATGTTTAATTGATCTACTTTCTAGAATAGATCTTGACGAATTATCTTATGAGTTAAGACATAAAGCTAATACAGAGACTTCTAAACAAAGAAAAATGGAAGCTCTTAAAAGGCTTCAAGTTGTCGAATCTTTTAAAGAATCGAATTTAAACAGAGAGAATAAACCAGAGTGGATGATTTTAAAGGCAATCCCTGTTATTCCCCCTGAGCTAAGACCTTTAGTTCCTTTAGACGGAGGAAGGTTTGCAACTTCTGATTTAAATGATTTATATAGAAGAGTAATCATAAGAAATAATAGATTAAAAAGATTAGTTGAAATAAAGGCTCCTGAAGTTATTTTAAGAAATGAAAAAAGAATGCTACAAGAATCTGTAGATTCACTTTTTGATAACACCAGAAAATCTTCAGCTGTAAAAACAGACGCAAATAGACCTTTAAAATCACTTTCAGACTCTCTTAAAGGAAAACAAGGTAGATTTCGTCAAAATCTTTTAGGGAAAAGAGTAGATTATTCTGCTAGATCAGTTATTGTTGGTGGACCAGAATTAAAACTATTTCAATGTGGTTTGCCTAAAAATATGGCAGCTGAACTTTACAAACCTTTTATTATTAGAAAATTAATTGAAAGAGGAATTGTTAAAACAGTTAAGTCTGCTAAAAAAATTATAGATAGAAGAGAACCTTTAGTTTGGGATATTTTGGAAAATGTTCTTAAGGGACATCCTGTTCTGTTAAACAGAGCTCCAACTTTACACAGGCTAGGAATTCAAGCTTTTCAGCCTATATTGATTGAAGGTAAAGCTATTCAAGTTCATCCGTTAGTGTGTACAGCTTTTAATGCTGATTTTGATGGTGACCAAATGGCAGTTCATCTTCCTTTAGGTCCAGAGGCTATTTTAGAATCTCAATTATTGATGTTGGCTTCTCATAATATTTTGAATCCTGCTAATGGATCTCCAATAACTGTACCTTCTCAAGATATGGTATTGGGATTATATTATATGACAAAATTATTAAAGTCAACAAAAGATCATAAAGTTAAAGGTGAAGGATTAACATTTTACTCTGCAGAGGAAGTAAACATTGCTTACAATGAAGAAAGAGTAGAATTAAATGCAATGATAAAAATTAGAGCTAAAGATTTTGATAAATCTGGAGAATTAGTTTTTAGAATTATTGAAACAACTGTTGGGAGAGTTTTGTTTAATCAAGTTGTTCCGGAAAAATCAGGATTTATTAACGAAGTTTTAACTAAAAAATCTTTAAGAGATATTATTGGTAATATTTTAAAATTAACAAGTGTTCCTGAAACTGCTGATTTCTTAGATAAGATTAAGTCTATGGGATTCTCATTTGCTTTTGAAGGAGGTTTGTCTTTTAGTTTAGGAGATATTATGATTCCACCTGAAAAACATGAAATGATAGCTAAGGCTAATGTTGAAGTTGATGGTATAATTTCTAATTATAACATGGGATTAATCACTAATAATGAACGTTATAACCAGGTTATTGATGTTTGGACTTCTGCAAATGCTACATTGACCGAGCTTGCCATGAAAAGGATTAGTGAAGATAAGCAAGGGTTTAACTCAGTATTTATGATGTTAGATTCAGGAGCGAGAGGTTCAAAAGAACAAATACGTCAGCTTACAGGAATGCGTGGATTAATGGCCAAGCCTAAAAAAGCTAGTGCAAGTGGAGGAGAAATTATTGAAAACCCGATTTTATCAAACTTTAAAGAAGGTTTATCTATTTTAGAATATTTTATATCTACTCACGGAGCTAGAAAAGGTTTAGCAGATACAGCTTTAAAAACTGCAGATGCCGGTTATTTAACTAGAAGATTAGTTGATGTAGCTCAAGATGTTATTGTTAATTATGTTGACTGTAATACTTTGAGAGGTGTTTCTGTTGAAGCACTTAAGAAAAATGAAGAAATTGTTGAGACTCTTGGAGAAAGAATCTTAGGAAGAGTTTCGTTACACGATGTATATAATCCATTAACTAATGAAGTTATTGTTAGTGCGGGTGAAGAAATTTCTGAGGATAAAGTGAAACTAATAGAATCTTCTCCAATCGATAAAGTTGAAGTTAGATCTCCTTTATCATGTGAATCTCCTAAAGGCGTTTGTTCAAAATGTTATGGAAGAAATTTAGCTACAGGAAAAATGGTTCAAAATGGCGAAGCTGTTGGGGTTGTTGCTGCTCAATCAGTTGGTGAGCCTGGGACTCAGTTAACTCTTAGAACTTTCCACGTTGGTGGTATTGCTGGAAATGTTTCTGAAGAGAATAATTTATCAGTAAGATTTGATGGAGTTGCCGAAATTGAAGATTTAAAAGTTGTTAAGTCTAAAGATGCGAATGGTAAAAATATTAGTACAGTAATTTCTAGAACTTGTGAAATAAAAGTTTTAAACAAAAAGTCCGGTATAGTATTAAGCACGAACATTATTCCTTATGGTTCATCTCTTCTTGTAAAAGATGGTCAAACATTGAAAAAAGGAGATATAATATGTCAATGGGATCCTTATAATGGGGTTATCGTTTCTGAATTTGGTGGTAAAATTGAATATGAAAATATTGATCAAGGAATTACTTATCAAGTTGAGATTGATGAGCAAACTGGTTTTAAAGAAAAAGTTATTTCTGAATCTAGAAATAAAAAATTAGTTCCTACATTGCTAATTAACGACAGTAAAGGAAATAATGTTAGAACTTACAATTTACCAGTTGGAGCTCACTTGATGGTTGATGATGGTGATAAAGTTGAAGCAGGTAAAATTTTGGTTAAAATTCCTAGAAAATCCGCTAAGTCTGGTGATATTACAGGAGGTCTTCCACGAGTTACTGAGCTTTTTGAAGCTAGAAATCCTTCTAATCCTGCTGTAGTAAGTGAGATAGATGGGGTTGTTAGTTTTGGTAAGATTAAAAGAGGAAATAGAGAGATTATTATTGAATCTAAAACGGGCGATGTTAAGAAATATCTAGTTAAACTATCTAACCAAATTTTAGTTCAAGAAAACGATTTCGTTAAAGCTGGAATGCCACTTTCTGACGGCGCAATTACTCCAAATGATATTCTAAATATTAAAGGACCTTCAGCTGTGCAGCAATATTTAGTTAATGAAGTTCAGGAAGTATATAGGTTACAAGGTGTTAAGATCAATGATAAACATTTTGAAGTCTTGGTAAGACAAATGATGCAAAAAGTCAAAATTCAAGATTCTGGTGATACTACTTTCCTAGAGGGTCAACTTATCCATAAAAATGACTTTATTGCTGAAAATGATAATTTATTTAACAAAAAAATTATTGAATCTGTTGGTTCATCTGAGAACTTTAAAGAAGGTCAAGTTATTAGTGCAAGAGATTTAAGAGACGAGAACTCTTTATTAAAAAGAGAAGATAAAGATTTAGTAATGGCTAGAGATGCTGTTAATGCTACAGCTACTCCAATTCTTCAAGGAATAACAAGAGCTTCTCTTCAGACTAAGTCATTCATTTCAGCTGCATCATTCCAGGAAACTACTAAGGTTCTAAATGAAGCTGCCATTAACGGTAAAGTCGATCATTTAAGAGGACTTAAAGAAAACGTTATAGTTGGTCATAAGATACCTGCAGGTACTGGAAATAGAAAGTTTAATGACGTGATTGTTGGTTATGTAGATGAGTATGAAGAATTACTAGCTAAAAAGAATCTAACTTTTAATGAAGAAATCTAATACTAAAGAAAATGGATTAAACCTTGAGCTTGATGAAAATCTTGCTCAGGGTACCTATTCTAATTTAGCATTGATTAATCATTCTGTTTCTGAATTCGTAGTAGATTTTGTGAATGTTATGCCTGGTGTTCCTAAGGCTAAAGTTAAATCTAGAATTATTTTAACACCACAACATGCAAAAAGATTTTCTAAAGCTTTAAATGATAATATTTCAAAATTTGAGAGTTCAAATGGTGAGATTAAAGAATACGAAAATCAAAAGCCAATTCAATTAAACTTTGGTCCTACGGGTGAAGCCTAATTAGAATTCTGATTTATAGTGAAATTTTAATGTAGGGTATTTTTGTTTTGTCATTTCTAATGAAAATGATGAGTCTGATAAGAATACTAATTGTTGATTTTTATCTTTGGCTATAAACTTACTTTTTAATTTTTTAAAATCAATAAATTCTTTATTTTTTTTAGAATCAGTTTCTACCCAGCAAGCTTTATAAATATTTAAGTTTTCATATGAGCATTTAGCTCCGTATTCATGTTCAAGTCTGTATTGAATAACCTCGAATTGCAATGCTCCAACAGTTCCAATTATTTTCCTTCCATTCATCTCTAAAATAAATAATTGAGCTACTCCTTCATCCATTAATTGATCAATACCTTTCGCTAATTGCTTAGATTTCATAGGATCTAAATTATTTATGTATCTAAAATGCTCAGGAGAAAAACTAGGAATTCCTTTAAAAATCACCTTTTCACCTTCTGAAAAAGAATCTCCTATCTTAAAATTTCCTGAATCATGAACTCCTACTATATCGCCTGGATACGATTCATCAACAATTTCTTTTTTTTCAGCAAAAAACGCATTAGGACTACTAAATTTGAATTTCTTGTCTAACCTTACATGAAAATATGGTGTGTTTCTTTTAAATATTCCAGAAACAATTTTTATAAAAGCCAATCTGTCTCTGTGCTTTGGGTCCATGTTTGCATGAATTTTAAATACAAATCCAGAAAACTTATCTTCAGAAGGTTTGATAATCCTTTCATCACTAATTTTATCCATTGGTGCTGGAGCAATTGAAATGAAACAATTTAACAACTCCTTAACACCAAAATTATTTAATGCTGATCCAAAAAACACAGGTTGTTGCTTACACTTTAAATAATCTTCTTTTGAAAAATCAGGATATACTTCGTTTATTATTTCAACTTCTTCAATCAGTTTTTTAGCTGCAGTTTTTCCAATTAAGTCGTTTAATACAGGGTCGTTTATCTCGTTAATTTTTATTGAATTTGCAATCTTTTGTTTATTTTCTTCCTCAAATAACATAAGATTTTTTTCCCAAAGATTATATATTCCTTGAAAATCATAGCCCATTCCAATTGGAAAACTTAATGGACATACCTTGAAGTTTAATTTTTTTTCTAATTCATCTAATAAATCGAATCCATCTTTACCTTCTCTATCTAATTTATTTATAAAAACTATGATAGGAATTTCTCTCATTCTACATACTTCAACTAATTTTTCTGTTTGTTCCTCAACTCCTTTCGCTACATCAATTACAACAATTACACTATCTACTGCTGTTAAAGTTCTAAATGTATCTTCAGCGAAATCTTTATGTCCAGGTGTATCTAGAATATTAATCTTTATTCCTTCATAGTTAAATGCCAAAACAGAGGTTGATACAGATATCCCTCTCTGCTTTTCAATCTCCATGAAATCACTAGTGGCTGATTTTTTTATTTTATGAGATTTGACTGCTCCAGCTTCTTGTATAGCACCACCAAATAACAAAAGTTTTTCTGTTAATGTTGTTTTTCCTGCATCTGGATGAGATATAATACCAAAAGTTCTTCTTCTTGCTATTTCCTCTATAAAATTCATAAAATAATTTGATTCAAAAATACTATAGTTTTTTAAATAAAGTATTGGTAATTTTTTAAAATTTGTAACTTTAAGAAATGAATGAAGAATTGGTAATTCTTGTAGATGAGAACGACAACGAATTAGGTTTGATGGAAAAAATGGAAGCCCATCAAAAAGGTTTATTGCATAGAGCATTTTCTGTTTTTTTAATAAATGATTCTAATCAATTATTATTGCAAAAAAGAGCTTTAGATAAGTATCATTCACCTGGTTTGTGGACTAATACTTGTTGTAGCCATCCAAGAAAAAACGAAAAAGTTATTGATGCGGGACACAGAAGACTATTTGAAGAAATGGGTATAAAAAGTGAATTAAAACCTTTCACTTCTTTCGTTTATAAAGCAGAATTTGATAATGGTTTAATTGAGCATGAATTCGATCATGTAATTGTTGGAAGTTTCGTAGGACATCCAATTATAAATCAGCTTGAAGTTTGTGATTGGAAATGGGAAGATTTAGATTTACTTAAAATAGATTTAAACACTAATCCTAATGATTATACAGAATGGTTCAAAATCATTTTTTTGAAATTTTATAAAAAATATAATAAATGAAAGTAACAGTAAGTAGAAAAGCACACTTTAATGCAGCTCATAGATTATTTGTAGAAAATTGGTCTGATGAAAAAAATAAAAATCTATTTGGAAAGTGTAGTAATCCAAATTTTCACGGTCATAATTATGATTTAATTGTTGATGTTACAGGAGACGTCGATCAAGTAACAGGCGTGGTTATAGATCTTAAAGAATTAAAGGACATTATTAAAAATGAGGTTGAAGAATTACTAGATCACAAAAATTTAAATTTGGATGTTTTATATTTTAAAAAAGTAATACCAACAGCAGAAAATATTTGTATTTTTATATGGAATATTTTAAGAGATAAAATATCAAAGGATAATGAATTATCAGTTACCCTTTATGAAACACCTAGAAATTTTGTAAAATATTCTGGGAATTAAACTATAATTATGGCAAGTGTAAAAAATTTAAAAAAAGATTTAAATAATATTATTGGAGAAATAATACAAAATATTAATCTTTGGCAATTAGAAAATTCAGATGCAGATTTGAAAAAAAGTGAAAAATTAATTGATGAATGTTTTGATGCTTTTGATAGTGTAATTAAAAAAATTCATCAGAAAAACATCACTGATAATAACAAACATTTTAAAAATATAAGTTTTGAACTTACTGATATTGCATCAGAACTAGTAAAGAAATTTAATAAGCTTTAACTTATTTATTTCTCACTATATCACTAAATATTTTACCATACTTAGATTCTAGGACTTGTTTACTCATCGAGTTTTTAATAGTATCTAAAACTATTTTACCTGATTCAGAGAATTCATTTATTGCTATTAATGGAGAAATAAAGCTATTTCCATTACTTACAGTGTAATTTAAGTTATACAAATATTGTCTTTTATTTAGTGATTTTATTTGGTTTTGTACTTTAATTAAACTGTCGTCCAATTCAGTTTTAGTTAGATTAAAAGATAATTGAATTAAATCAAGTTTTTGATTATTGAATTTTTTAATAACGCTAAGATAATCTCTGTATATAGAATCAATTGATGACCCACTTATTTTAAAATCTGAATTAAATTTTTCTAATGATGTATCAATATTAATTTCTCCTTTTTCACCAAAAAATTCAATTCTATTCTCAATATTTGACACATCTAGATTCAAATAAAATAGTTCAGGAGAAGCAATATTATATTTTAATATTATTGATTCATTTTTTTTTACAAAAATTGAATCAACATTTATTAAAGCTGAATCAGAAATCTTTTGTAAATAAACATTTCCCTTTTTAAAATTTTCGACTTTCACATTAACGGTCATGTTGTTTTCATTGTTTTCACAATTAGTTAAAATGAATAGAAATGATACTATAAGTAATTTTTTCAAAATGAAATAGTTTTATTTTTCAAGAATACAAAAAAATAACTAAACAGCAGGTTTTAATTTTCTATTCATCCAAGCCCAATAAATAAGAACAAATTGGAATAATGATCTAATAACAAGTAGTGGGGTATTGTATCCAAAGCTATTTTCAGGAACCAACATGTTTATATGAACTGACATAAATAATATCAATATTAATATAATTCCTGCTAATGAAATATTTCTAAACCTGTCAAATAAAACACCAACTCCAAATCCAATTTCAAGAACCCCAGAAAATAATATTAATTCCCAGTGAAAGGGAAGGAAATCTGGCATTATTGGTAAATAAGATTCAGTAAAAGAAAAATGAAAAACTCCATTAATTATATAAAAAAAACTTAATAGATATAAATTTATTTTTTTCATTATTTGTGAGTTAATATTTGTTTAAAATTAACTCAATTACAACACCAAAACATATTCCTAGTGGAAGACATATTCCTATATTTTCAGTCACAGCTCCTGTAATAATTCCAATCATAAGAAAAATCCCTAACCATAATCCTTTTTGAAGTTTTATCTTTTTCAAGATAACCATCTCTTTTTCGCTTATTTTTCTCATGATTTTAACTCAAATTTTTGGTATTATGTTATTTTATCAAATCTAGACTTCTTTTTATAAATGAT
>CAJJCV010000008.1 GCA_905182765.1 Cryomorphaceae bacterium BACL29 MAG-121220-bin8
ATATGTCATTGTCTATAACTTTTGCTATTAGATCAATTTACACTAAAAGTTATAATTTATTAAACCATAAAAATTATTATAAAATTACAGAGAACTCAACATGTCTTTGTGATATTTATATTAAAAACATTAAAATAAAACAATCTTCTTTCCAGTTTAATGATTTGTCAATTATGTTTAATGAAAAATTAAATTCAGATTTAAAGGAGATAGAGTTTATTGCTGAAATTAGTGAATTCGGAAAATTAGATAAAATGTCTGGCCACCTGATAGTTGATTTTATTTCAATTGATAAAATTTATGATGTTTCTGTTGAAAACGACTTAAATAAAATAATGTTTAACGTTAATAAATTGCGAATTATTCAGTGATTATTAGATATATATAAAAATAATTCAATATATTTACGATTATTCAAAATAAAATACAATTAAATGGCTAAAATTAAACTTGATGAAATTGATCATCAAATTCTTGATCTTCTAATTGATAATACTAGAACTGCTTTCACTGATATAGCAAAAAAACTATTGATTTCAGCAGGAACTGTTCATGTACGTGTTAAGAAAATGGAAGATGCAGGAATTATAAAAGGATCTTCACTAACTCTAGATTATAAAAAATTAGGATATACTTTTATTGCTTATATCGGAATTTTTCTTGAAAAAACTCATCAAACTAAATTTGTTCTTCAGAGATTGGAAGCAATTCCATTTGTAACTGTTGCTCATATTACAACTGGTAAATTCAATATTTTCTGTAAAGTTCGTGCAAAAAGCACTGATCATGCAAAGGAAATTATATTTTTAATAGATGATGTAGAAGGAGTTTCAAGAACAGAAACTATGATATCATTAGAAGAAAGTATTAATGACAAAAAGAGACTTATGCACAGAATTTTTAATGAATTACAATAGCTTTAGTGAGAGAATTAACAAAAAAAGAAAGATTTAACGATAAAGTACTTTCTAGATTCAACCTATATAATAGCATCTTTTCAACCTTACCTTATGAAAGTATCGCCAAAACAGGTGTGATGCTTCCATTGTTTGAAAGAATTTGTATTGAAGGTTATAAAAAAAGTAATAATCCGACAGAAATTGTTAACGATTTTTTTGACTCTTACATGGTTGGTGCAGATGAGTCAGAAAAAGTTTCGCTTTTATTTCGTTTTATTCAATACATAGAAAGGCAAGTTGTTTTATTCGATGCAGTTGAGGATGCATCTTTTTCTCAAATTAACAACTTGGATGGCCGAGGAACTTTAAGAAGTCTTAAGGAAGAAGTTGAGTCGAAAAACAAAAAATCTGAACTTAAAAAATATTTATCTAAATTTAAAATCAGACCTGTTTTAACAGCTCATCCGACTCAGTTTTATCCTGGTTCTGTCCTTGGCATAATTACAGACTTAACAAATGCTGTAAAAAACAATAATTTAGCTGATATCAAAGTTTTACTATCACAGTTAGGTAAAACGCCATTTTTTAAAAATAAAAAACCTACTCCTTATGATGAAGCTGTAAGTTTAACATGGTATTTAGAGAATGTTTTTTATAACTCAATAAGTAATATTTATAAGTATATAAAAATAAATGTTTTTGATGGAGAAGATTTCGACAACGACATAATTAATTTAGGTTTTTGGCCAGGAGGCGACAGAGACGGAAATCCGTTTGTAACTACTAAAATTACTTTAAAAACAGCAAATAAGTTAAGAAGCGATATTATTAAAAATTATTATCGAGATATAAGAAGTCTAAGAAGAAGGTTGACTTTTAAAAATATTGAATCAAAAGTTATTGATATCGAGAACAGATTGTATAAAAGTATTTTCAATGAAAGTAAAATCCCTAAAATCAGTTTAGTTGAACTCAAAACAGAGTTACATGATATAAAAAGTATTTTGATTTCTCAACATAATTCATTGTTTTTAGAAGAATTAGACGAAATAATTGATAAGGTTAAAATATTTGGTTATCATTTTGCTAGCCTTGATATTAGACAGGATTCTAGAATTCATAGTAGTGTTTTTGATTCTGTATTTAGAATTGCACAGAAAAATTTAGATAAATTATTTCCTGAAAATTATTTAGAATTAAATGAAGAAAAAAAGATTAAAATTTTATCTAAAATTAAAGGTGATATTTCACCTGATCTTTTTACTGATGAATTATCAATCTCTACACTTAGCTCAATTAGGGCTATGAAGGAAATACAATTAAACAATGGAGAAAAAGCATGCAATAGATATATTATTAGTAATAATCAGTCTGCATTAAACATATTAGAAGTTTTCACAATGTTTAGGCTAAGTGATTGGGATAATCCAACTGTTGATATTGTTCCGTTGTTTGAAACTATTTCTGATTTAAAAGTTGCTTCTAAAGTAATGGAATCGGTTTATTCAAATCCTGTTTATAAAAATCATCTTTCACAAAGAAATAATCAACAAACAATCATGTTAGGTTTTTCAGATGGCACGAAAGATGGTGGTTACTTAATGGCTAATTGGAGTATTTTAAAAGCTAAAGAAGCGCTTACATCTATTTCTAGAAAATATGGAATTAAAGTAATTTTCTTTGATGGAAGAGGTGGGCCGCCAGCTAGAGGTGGAGGAAATACACACCAGTTTTATTCTTCAATGGGTGAGTTTGTAGAATCTGATGAAATTCAACTTACTGTTCAAGGTCAAACTATTAGTTCTAATTTTGGAACTGTCCAGTCTTGTCAATACAATTTAGAGCAATTATTAAGTTCTGGAATTCAAAACAGAGTTTTAAACGATGTGAATCAAGCTTCTAGTAAAGAGGATAAGTTAATACTTGATAAATTAGCTAAAATTAGTTACAAGGCTTATACAGACTTTAAAAATCACCCAATGTTTGTCCCATATCTTGAACATGTTAGCACAATAAAGTATTATGCAAAAACAAATATTGGGAGTAGACCATCAAAACGTGGTAATGCAAATTCAAAATTTGATTTTTCATCTCTAAGAGCAATTCCATTTGTTGGTAGTTGGAGTCAGTTAAAGCAAAATGTTCCTGGTTTTTATGGAGTAGGTACAGCTTTAAAATACTACAGCGATAGAAAAGAATTCTCTAAGGTCAAAAATCTTTACAAAAACTCACCTTTTTTTAGAACATTAATTTCTAATAGTATGATGAGTTTAACAAAGTCATTTTTCAAATTAACTGCTTACATGAAAAATGATCCAAAATATGGCGAATTTTGGTTATTAATTTACAATGAGTACCAATTGTCGAAAAAATTAATTTTAAAATTATCAGGATTTGATAGTTTAATGCAAAATGAGCCAGCAAATAAAGCTTCAATTGAAACCAGAGAAAAAATTGTTTTACCATTAATCACTATTCAGCAATATGCTTTAAAAAAGATAAAGGATATTGAAAATGGTGATCATCCAAAAAAAGATTTAAGTTTATTTGAGAAAATGGTTACAAGATCATTATTTGGTAATATTAATGCGAGTAGAAATTCAGCTTAAATAGTATTTAAAAGATTCTTTAATTAAGTTTGTTTTAACCTGAACATCGTAGATAGGTTTAGCAATATTTTCTAGTAAAACAAAGTTTATTTTTCCATGACTATTTTTTTTATCATGTATTAACAAATCTATAATACTATCAATTTCATTTTCGTTTATTTCAATTTTACTGTAAATTAAATCAATATGTTTTTTTATTGAAATAACATGCTCAAAAGAAAAGTCAAATAATTTATTTGAAATAAAGCTCGCAAGAACTATACCTATAGCAATTGCTTCACCATGAAGAAGTTTTTTTTTGGTATTCAAAAAATAAGACTCAATTGCATGACCTAGAGTATGACCATAGTTAAGTGATTTCCTTTCCTTTTTTTCTTTCTTATCAATTAAAACTATACTGTTTTTTGTAGAAACAGAATCATATATAGTGTTTATATCATGCGTAGTTTTATCGTTTTTGATTAAAAGTTTAAAAGTCTTTAAGTCGTAAATTATTGAATGTTTTAAAATTTCAGCATATCCACTTGATATTTGATTTTTTTGTAACGTTTTTAAAAAATCAGGATCAATAATTACCATTTGAGGATCATAAAAAGTACCTATTTGATTTTTGAGAATTCCAAAATCAATTCCAGTTTTTCCTCCAACTGATGCATCAACCATAGATAATAGAGTAGTAGGTATGTTTATATAATTTATACCTCTTTTATAGGTGCTAGCTATAAAACCACCCATATCACTTACAACTCCACCTCCAAGATTGATAATCAGACTGTTTCTGTCCCCATTTTTATCTGATATTATTTCCCATAGTTTTAAACAAGAATAAATATTTTTATTTTCTTCACCATCTTTTGATTCAATAAGCTCGTATTTTTCTAAATTAATTTTATTTAAAAATAAATCAAGACAATTTTTTTTGGTGTTGTTGTCAACGTGGATAAAAATTTTAGAATAATTAATATCGCTTAAATGATCTGATAAATAATCAAATCCTTTTTGTTTGAATAAAACAGAGTAAGTTCCTGAGTTAATTTCTTTGTTCATACTAATATTGTACTCTACTAAATTAACATATTTTTTTTTTAAAAAAACTATGTAAATTAGTTTTAAATTTAAACCCTTTGAATAATTTTTTTTCCGATACTAAAGAGGCTTTTTCTTTGAAAAGTAATTTTGAGCTAAACAGAGCTTACTTTCTATTTAATATTATAGGCAATAGTACTTTTGTTAAGATAACTACTTCTCTTACTAAGTTTGCTTTAAGATTTCATCTACCCGTAGTCCCGATTATCAAAGCCACTGTGTTTGATCATTTTTGTGGTGGTGTTAACGAGAAGGATTGCATTCCTGTAATTAATAGAATGTTTGATAAAAATGTTAGTTCTGTATTAGATTTTTCAACTGAAGGTTTTGATTCAGAAAAAGAATTTGATGAATGTTTGAGAAAAAAAATATCAATTATTGAATTTGTAAAGGATAGAAAAGAAATTCCTTTTGCTGTTTTTAAACCCACTTGTTTAGGTAGTACAGGTTTATTTAAAAAAGTTTCTAATCTTGAAAAGTTAGATGATTTAGAATCTGATTCATGGAACAGAGTAATTCATAGATTTGATCTGGTTTGTTCAAAAGCTTTTGATGAAAATATTAAAATTTTAATTGATGCTGAAGAAGTAGAGGTTCAGAATGCAATAGATGACCTCGCAATTAAAATGATGCGAAAATACAATGTCAGTTCCCCGATAGTTTACAATACTGTTCAGATGTACAGAAAAGACAGATTGACTTACCTTGATGAAATGATTTCTAATAAATTGAATAAGGATGTTACATTTGGCTTAAAGCTTGTCAGAGGGGCTTATATGGAAAAAGAAAGAAAATTAGCTGATTTAATGAATGTCGAATCACCAATTTGTAATTCTAAGTTAAATACAGATAAAAACTTCAATTCTGGTTTAGATTTTGTTTTTAATAATTTAAAAAGAATTTCTTTTGTTTGTGCATCCCACAACGAAGACTCCATTCTTAAAGTTATAGAAATGATGAAACTTAATGGATTAAGTAATAATGATAATAAGATATGGTTTGGTCAGCTCTATGGGATGAGCGACAACATTTCTTTTAATTTAGCTTCAAAGAGTTACAATACTTTTAAAATATTGCCTTTTGGTTCGGTTAAAAACTTGATGCCTTATTTAATCAGAAGAGCAGAAGAAAACACTTCAGTCCAAGGGCAAACAGGGAGGGAATTGCAATTGATACTTAAAGAGAAACAAAGAAGATCTTTATTATAATTGTTGTTTATTATAAAATTTATTTTAATATGAAATCTAGAAGATCATTTATTAAGAAAGGTGTATTAGGTGCAGGTATTCCATTATTTATTCCAAATACAGAGTTGTTTTCTATTTTTAAAAACACACCATCTGATCAATTAAATATTGGAGTTGTAGGAACTGGGGCTCGTGGTCAAGGTTTAATAAGGATTATCAATAGAATTAAGGGAATGAATTTGATATCAATATGTGACACTCTTCCATTTCGTTTGGATGCTGCTGCTCTTTTAGCTCCGAAAGCAAAACAATATTCAAATTATAAGGAAATGCTTTTGCTCCAAGATTTGGATGCAATAATAATAAGTACCCCATTAAACACTCATGCGTCAATAGCCGGTGACGCTATTGATGCATCAGTGCATATTTATTGTGAAAAAACAATGGTTAAAGGAGGTCAGGATACACTAGGCTTGCTTAAAAAAGTACAAAATGGTTACGAAAAAATTTTCCAAACGGGACATCAATACCATAGCTCTAGATTGTATTCCCATATAGTTGACATGATTCAAGCAGGTGAGATCGGCCAAGTGATTGCTATTGAATCCCAGTGGAATCGTAACGGAAATTGGAGAAGACCTGTACAAAATCCTAAATTTGAACGTCAAATTAATTGGAGGATGTATCGAGAATATTCTTATGGACTTACTGCAGAATTGAGTTCTCATCAAATTGATTTTTGTAATTGGTTGTTGAAAGCTAATCCAATAAAAGTTACAGGTTTTGGTGGGATTGATTACTGGAAAGATGGTCGTGAAACCTATGACAATACTCATTTAATTTATACTTATTCTAATGGTGTTAAAGCTAGCTTTACTTGTCTTACTTCAAATGCAAAAGATGATTATCAAATTAAAGTTATGGGTGATAAAGCAACGGTTATTATTAATACTCATAACGCTTGGAAATATCCTGAAGGTAAATACGATAAAGTTATGGGTGATGTTGATGGTGTAACCGGAGCCACAAAAAGTTGGACAGAGGGCAAAGGTAATTTAATCAACTTTGAACACAAAGAGCCTACACGCCAAGCTCTTGAAGATTTTAGAGCATCAATTATAAACAATACGAATCCTAAGTCCAACATAAAAAGTGGAGCTGATGTATCCTTCGCTGTTGATATGGGAATTCGTGCAATGGATTCGAATCAAGTCGTTTCATGGAGTCCAAAATATAATGGATCGGTTTAAAAGTGTTTTGTTATGAGTTCTTTAATTTCTAAAATCTTAAAAGAACTAATCTTGAATATTAAATAATAATTATTTATTTAAAATAAAAAACGCATTCTTTTCACAGTTTTGAACACTAAATTCCAGCTTTTTACTCTCAATGTAATAAACTTTACATGTGTCAATTTTAGTATTACTTTTTGAGAAATTGACATCAAATTCAGATAAAAACTTGTCTTTAGAAAAAGCATTGTTTTGATTGCTGAAAACCCAATTCTTTTTATAAATATCATTTAAAACTCTCTTGTTGGGGGTGTAATTGAATCTAGTGTCTTTTTTGTTAATCACAAATATTAAAATCATAATTCCAATACTTAGTCCAAACAAGAAGAAATACAGTCGCTTTAAAAAACTCATACAGTTATATTTTTTAAATTAATTTTACGTTTATTATTTTTTAAGTAATCAATTTTAATTATTGAGTGATTAGAATCTAAATCATTAATAATAATTTCAGGCCATTCAATTATTACGAAATGTTTGTCAATATATTCAAATAGTCCTAAATGATTGATATCTTCTTTGTTTTCAATTCTGTACAAATCCATATGTATTACAAGATCATTATTAACTTTATATTCATTGATAACAGTATATGTAGGGCTACTAACTGTTTCTTTGACTTTTAGTTTTTTACATAATTCCTTAATTAAGGTTGTTTTTCCTGCCCCAACTTCTCCACAAAATAGCAATGTTTTACTTTTAATATTTTTTAATATAAAATCGCTTGCTTCTTTAATCTGGTCTAAACCATACTTTAATTCCAAAATAATTTTATTTAATATTCAAAAATAAGATACTTATTTATTGTTTTAATCATATTAAACCAAATTTAATTGATTTTTCATACTTTTACGACGATGAATTTAAAAGCATATCAAGTAGCTGAAATCGTTAGCGGAAATGTGGTAGGTGATGATCAGGTTTTAGTTAACAGTCTAGCTAGGATTGAAAACGGGGATGAAGGTTCTTTGTCTTTCCTAGGGAATTCTAAATACAATAAGTTTTTAAGTTCATCTAAATCCTCAGTAATTATTGTCAATAATGATCTTGTTTTAGATCAACCATTGACTAAAACCTTAATTAGAGTTAATGATCCCAATGAAGCATTTTCTAAATTATTAGATCTATTTGGAAATCAAAACTTAAACAGAACAGGTATAGATAAGTTATCTTCTATTGATTCAAGTGTTTCAATTGGAAAAGATGTTTATTTAGGAGCTTTTTCTGTGTGTGAAAAAGATTCGGTTATAGGAGATGATTCCAAGATTTATTCTCAAGTTTTTTTAGGAGAAAATGTAAGTATTGGTAAAAAGACTGTTATTTATCCAGGAGTAAGAATTTATAATAACTCAGTTATAGGAAACAATTGTATAATTCATTCAGGAACTGTTATTGGATCTGATGGATTTGGATTTAATCTTGATAAAAACGGCAATCAATTAAAGGTTGTTCATAACGGTAATGTAATTATAGAAGACAATGTTGAAATTGGAGCTAATTGTACAATTGACAAAGCTACTCTAGGTTCTACCTTAGTTAAAAAAGGTGTAAAAATCGATAACTTAGTTCAAGTAGCGCATAATGTTGAAATTGGAGAAAATACAGTGATAGCGGCTTGTGTTGGAATTGCTGGATCATCATCGATTGGAAAAAATTGTATGATAGGTGGTCAAGCCGGTATTTCAGGTCATATAAAAATTGGAGATAGAGTAATGGTTCAGGCTCAGTCTGGAGTTATGAGAAGTATTCCATCTGACACTACTGTAATGGGAATGCCTGCTATCAATTATTTAGATTACAATAAATCATATGTTCATTTTAAAAATTTACCAAAAATAATGAACAAATTAAATGACCTTTTCAAAAAAAAATAAAATGAGTAAACAACGTACAATTTTAAAGTCTGTTTCACTTAAAGGGGTTGGCATTCACTCTGGTAATGAAGTTAATTTAACTTTCAAGCCTGCGGCGGAAGATTTTGGTTATGCTTTTTGTAGAACTGACCTTCCAGATAAGCCAATTATCGAAGCTGATGTAAATTATGTTGTTAGTACTAAAAGAGGAACTACTCTTGAAAAAGATGGAGTAACTATTCAAACATCTGAACATGTTTTAGCAGCACTAGTTGGAATGGAAGTTGATAATGTCTTAATTGAAATTGATGCTTCAGAGCCTCCAATTATGGATGGATCATCTAAATATTTTGTAGAAGCAATTATTAAGGCAGGAATCAAAGAACAAACTAAAGAAAGGAATGAATACATTGTAAAGGATGTGATTTCATATTACGATGAAGCAACTGGGAGTGATATAACAATTATTCCTTCTAAATATTATGAGGTAACTGCAATGGTTGATTTTGGCACTAAAATTCTAGGTACTCAAAATGCAACAATGAAAAGATTAACACAATTCAAAGATGAATTTGCTGATTCAAGAACTTTTAGTTTTTTACATGAAATAGAAATGCTTCTGGAAAATGGACTTATAAAAGGAGGAGATTTAAATAATGCTATAGTTTATGTAGATAAAGAATTATCTAATAAAACTATGGAAAAATTAAAAAAAGCATTTAATAAGGATAAAATTTCTGTAAAATCTAATGGAATCCTTGACAACCTTACTTTGCATTATCCAAATGAAGCAGCTAGACATAAATTATTAGATGTTATTGGTGATTTAGCATTAGTAGGGACCAGAATAAAAGGGAAAGTAATTGCTAATAAACCAGGACATTATGTGAATACAATGTTTGGTAAAAAACTTTCTTCTATTATTAAAAATGAGAAAAGAAATATAGCTCCACAAGTTAATTTGAGTAAGCCTCCAGCTATGGATGTTAATCAAATCATGAAACTCCTTCCTCACAGACCTCCGTTTTTGTTCGTAGATAAAATTATTGAGATTTCAGAATCACATATAATTGGGTTAAAGAATGTAACTATGAATGAAGATTTTTTCAAGGGTCATTTTCCTGGTCAACCTATTTTTCCAGGAGTTTTGCAAATTGAAGCAATGGCTCAAGCTGGAGGAGTTTTAATTTTAAATACTATTCCTGACCCAGAGAATTATCTTACTTTTTTTGCTAAAATTTCTGATGCAAAATTTAAATACCCTGTTGTTCCTGGTGATACTTTAATATTTAAATTAGAGTTATTATCTCCTTTAAGAAGAGGAATAATTCATATGAAAGGACAAGCATTTGTTGACGGTAAATTAACGAGTGAAGCAGAATTACTAGCTAAAATAATTAGAAAAACATAATCTTAATGTATCAACCACTTTCACATATTCATCCTGGTGCTAAAATCGCAAAAAATGTTGTTATAGAACCATTCACTTCAATTGATAAAAATGTTGTTATTGGCGACGGTACATGGATTGGATCAAATGTTACAATTATGAGCGGAGCTCGAATTGGAAAAAATGTATCAATATTTCCTGGCTCAGTTATTTCAGCAGTTCCTCAGGATTTAAAATTTAAAGGTGAAGAAACAACAGTTGAAATAGGTGATAATACTACTCTTAGAGAGTGTGTTACTATAAATAGAGGGACAAACGACAGGAATAAAACTAAAATCGGAAAAAACTGTTTGATAATGGCTTATTCCCATGTTGCTCACGATTGCTTTATTGGAGATAATTGTATTTTCTCAAATAATTCAACTTTAGCAGGTCATGTAACAGTAGGGTCTCATGTTATTCTAGCGGGGATGGTTGCTGTTCATCAATTTTGTTCAATTGGAAATCATGCTTTTGTTGCAGGTGGTTCTTTAGTAAGAAAAGATATTCCTCCATTTGTAAAAGCAGCAAGAGAACCACTTTCATATGTTGGAATTAATTCAGTAGGTTTAAGAAGAAGAGGTTTTGATAGTAAGGTTATAATGGAAATTCAGTCCATGTATAGGACACTTTACCAAAAAAGACATAACAACACTCAAGCAGTAGCTATTATGGAAGGTGAAATGGAAGCTACAAAGGAAAGAGATGAAATTCTTCAATTCATCAAAAACTCTCAAAGAGGTATAATGAAAGGTTATTTTAAAAATTAATTATGGCATCATCATCTGACATTAGAAAAGGTCTTTGTATAAAATATAATAATGACATCTATAAAGTTATTGAGTTTCTACACGTAAAACCTGGAAAAGGTCCTGCGTTTGTAAGAACAAAATTAAAAAGTGTAACTAATGGAAAAGTAATTGATAATACTTTTTCTGCAGGCCACAAAATTGAAGATGTGAGAGTTGAAACAAAAAAATATCAATATTTATATAAGGATGCAGAAACATATCATTTTATGAATGTTGATGATTATAATCAAATAACTGTTCAAGAAATTATCCTTGATTCTTCTCAGTTTTTAAAAGAAGGAGAAATAGTAACTGTTTTAATAAATACAGAGGACGGAACTACACTTTCTGTTGAAATGCCTCAAAACGTAACATTAGAGATTTCATCAACCGAACCTGGTATTAAAGGAAATACTGCTACTAATGCAACTAAGCCTGCTATTTTAGAAACTGGTGCAAAAATAAATGTTCCTTTATTTATTAATGAAGGTGATAAAATAAAAATAGATCCTGAAAAAGGCTCTTATATAGAAAGAGTTAAAATTTAAATTAATTTATGAGTATAATAGTAAACAAGAATTCAAAGATTGTTGTTCAAGGATTCACAGGAAGTGAAGGTACGTTTCATGCAGAACAAATGATAAGTTACGGAACAAATGTTGTAGCAGGTGTAACCCCAGGAAAAGGTGGTCAAACACATTTAGGTAAACCAGTATTTAATACAGTTTCTGAAGCTGTAGAAAAAGTAGAAGCTAATACGTCTATAATATTTGTACCAGCTGGTTTTGCTGCGGATGCAATTATGGAAGCTGCTGATGCAGGCGTTCAAACAATTATAGCTATTACTGAGGGTATTCCAGTTTCAGACATGACAAGAGTTAGTCAATATTTAGAAAATAAAACTTGTACATTAATAGGTCCGAATTGTCCTGGTGTAATAACACCAAATGAAGCTAAAGTTGGAATAATGCCTGGGTTTGTTTTTAAAAAGGGTAGAGTAGGTCTAGTTTCAAAATCAGGTACATTAACTTATGAAGCTGCAGATCAAATTGTTAAACAAGGTCTTGGTATCTCAACTGCTGTTGGAATTGGTGGAGATCCGATCATTGGAACTACAACTAAGGATGCTATTGAGTTGTTTATGAATGATGACGAAACAGACTGTATTGTAATGATTGGTGAAATTGGCGGTCAATTAGAAACTGATGCAGCTAAATGGGTTGCAGAAAACGGAAATAAAAAACCAATAGTTGGATTCATTGCTGGTGAAACAGCTCCAAAAGGAAGAACTATGGGTCATGCCGGTGCTATAGTTGGTGGTGCAGAAGATACAGCAGAAGCAAAGAAAAAAATCATGAGAGAATGTGGTATTCATGTAGTGGATTCTCCTGCTGAAATAGGCAAAAGAGTAGCAGAGATTTTATAATATAAATTTACAATATGAAATTATTAGAAAACAAAACTGTAATAATTACTGGAGCCAGTAGAGGTATTGGTAAAGGTATAGCTTTAGTTTTAGCTTCTCATGGAGCAAATATTGCTTTTACTTATTCTAAATCTGTAGATTCTGCTAATGATTTGATTAAAGAGATGTCAAAATTTGATGTTAATTGTAAAGCATACCAAAGTGATGCAGCAAGTTTTGAAGATTCTCAAAAATTTGTTGATCAGGTGATCGAAGATTTTGGAACTATTGATGTTTTAATTAATAATGCAGGGATAACTAAAGATAATCTATTGATGAGAATGAATGAGGACGATTTTGATAAGGTTATTGAGGTGAATTTAAAATCTGTTTTCAACATGGTTAAAGCTACCCAAAGAACATTTTTAAAAAATAGATCAGGAAGTATAATAAACATAAGTTCAATAGTTGGAATTAAAGGTAATGCTGGACAATCCAATTATGCAGCATCAAAAGCTGGTATTATTGGATTTTCAAAGTCAATTGCACTAGAACTTGGTTCTAGAAATATAAGATCAAATGTTGTTGCACCTGGATTTATTCAAACAGAAATGACAGATAAGTTAAACCAAGAGGTTGTTAATCAATGGATTAGCGGAATTCCTTTAAAAAGAGGAGGAACACCTACAGATGTTGCTAATCTTTGCTTATTTTTGTCATCTGATCTATCATCATTTATAACTGGTCAAGTAATAAATGTTGATGGTGGTATGTTAACTTAATTTAAAAAAATAATAATCAATTAAATAAATAATAAAATGGATAGAATTAACAAAATCGGATTACCAATTGTACTACTAATAATGTTCTCTGTTATAGGACTAATGAAATCTGCTGTTAACATAGGTTATGGTGAAGCAGGTGTATTATTTAAAACTTTTGGTGAAGGTACTGTAGTTGATGAACCTGCACTTGGTGAAGGTTTTCATTTAATATTTCCTTGGAATAAGGTTTACTTATACAATGTGAAACAACAAGAAGTTTTTGAAAGTCAAATGCAAGTACTTTCTTCAAACGGATTAGAGATTTCTCTAGATGTTTCAGTGTTATATCAGCCAAAAGCTGACGAATTAGGACTTTTACACCAGACCAAAGGTTCAAACTATTTAGACATAGTAATAGTTCCTAATATTAGAGCAGTAGCAAGAAGTGTTGTAGGTAGATATACACCTGAACAGCTTTATTCAACAAAAAGAGATGCTATTGAAAGTGAAATTTATGATGAACTTAAAAAAGGTGTTGAAGAGCAGTATGTTCAGATTAATGATGTTTTAGTTAGAGATGTTACTCTACCTAATACAATAAAACAAGCAATTGAAAGAAAGCTTAGTCAAGAACAAATGTCTCTTGAATATGAATTTAAGCTTGAATCAGCTAGAAAGGAAGCAGATAAAGTTAGAATTGATGCTCAAGGTAAAGCTGATGCAAATAGAATTTTAAATTCTTCATTAACAACTAATATCTTAAGAGATAAGGGTATTGAAGCTACTACTAAATTAGCTGAGTCTCCTAATTCTAAAGTAATTGTAATTGGAAGTGGTAAAGATGGTCTTCCAATAATTCTAGGAAATCAATAATATTTTTATAATATTTGCAATTCAATTTAAACAATGAAATTTAACCGTAACAATCATCATCATTTTAATATCCTCAAACGAGTGATGTGATGATATTGTTATATTATTATATAAGCCCGTTTGTTAATCCAAACGGGCTTTTTTTATATAAAAAAATCAATAAATGAAAAAATTAAAAATTGCAATTCAGAAATCAGGAAGACTCAATACAGATTCTTTAAACCTTTTGAATAAATGTGGAATTAAAATTGACAACTATAAGGATCAATTAATGGCTTCGGCTAGAAATTTTCCTATTGAGGTTTATTTTTTAAGAAACAGTGATATTCCAAAATATATTAACGATGGTGTAGTTGATTTAGCAATAATTGGGGAAAATTTATTAATTGAAAAAGATTTTGAAATTGATGTTATAGAAAATTTAGGATTTTCTAAATGTAAGGTCTCAATTGCAGTTCCAAAAGAAGTTGAGTTTAATTCTATTTCTTATCTAAACAATCTTAAAATTGCTACATCCTATCCTAACACACTTAAAAAGTTTTTAAATAAAAACAATATTACAGCGGATATCCATGTTATTAACGGATCAGTTGAGATAGCTCCAAACATTGGATTGTCAGATGCTATTTGTGATATAGTTTCAAGTGGGAGTACACTTTATAAAAATAACTTAAAAGAAGTATTTGTAATTCATGAATCACAAGCTGTATTAGCTGGAAACAAACATGTGTTAGAATCCAACAAATATTTGCTAGACAAGTTTTTGTTTAGAGTTAAAGCTGTTTTAAAAGCCAAAGAGTCTAAGTATATTCTTTTAAACGCTCCAAATGATAAAATAAATGCTATTTCTGAAATACTTCCTGTTTTAAAGAGTCCAACTGTTCTTCCTTTAAATAAAGAGGGTTGGAGCTCTTTGCATTCAGTTATCAATGAAGATACTTTTTGGGAAGTGATCGATAAAATTAAAGCTGCTGGAGCTGAAGATATATTAGTGTGTCCAATTGAAAAAATGGTTTTATAATGAATAAAATATTTAACCCAAATAAAAGCACATGGACTTCGTTGGTTAAACGGCCAGTTTATAGTCTTGATTCTGTAAAAGACGTTGTGGATGAAATTTTTACAAATGTTGAATTATATGGAGATAAATCTTTAATAGAATACACAAAAAAATTCGACAATGTTGAATTGAATAATTTAAAGGTTAGCTCTGAAAAAATTAATAATTCAGAAAATGATATTGACAATGATTTAAAAGAGTCAATCAATGTTGCATTTAGTAACATTTATAAATTTCACAAGAATCAGGTTATTGATTTCAATAAAATTGAAACTACACCTGGGGTTTTATGTTGGCAAGAAAAGAGAGCTATAGAAAACGTTGGGTTGTATATCCCAGGTGGTACAGCTCCTTTGTTTTCATCAGTTTTAATGTTAGCTATTCCTGCTATGATAGCTAAATGTAAAAATATTGTTCTTTGTTCACCCCCTGATAAAAATGGCGAACTTCATCCTGCCATATTGTATTGTGCTAAACTTTGTAAAGTGGATACAGTTATTTGTGTTGGTGGAGCTCAATCAGTAGCGGCTATGAGTTTAGGAACAGAGACTGTTCCTAAAGTAAATAAGATATTTGGACCAGGAAATCAGTTTGTTACCTATGCGAAATTAA
Organism: Cryomorphaceae bacterium BACL29 MAG-121220-bin8; assembly: GCA_905182765.1. GTDB lineage: Bacteria > Bacteroidota > Bacteroidia > Flavobacteriales > Flavobacteriaceae > MAG-121220-bin8. The sequence goes on from CAJJCV010000008.1 coordinate 15,861, forward strand.
AATCGATCAATTTTAATACAGCAATTGATATGCCTGCAGGTCCAAGTGAATTATTAGTATTAGCAGATAAGCACGCTAACCCTAGCTATATAGCGTCAGATTTACTCTCTCAAGCAGAGCATGGACCTGATAGTCAGGTTATATTTGTAAGTCTTTCAAAATCATTAATTAACGAAGTTGAAAAATGTATAAATGATCAAGTCAAAAGCTTAGATAGAATAGATTTTATTAATAAATCAATTTCAAATTCTAAACTTGTGTTTTTTGAAGATAAAACAATGGCAATCGATTTCATTAATTTATATGCACCAGAACATTATATAATTAATGTTCAAGACGAATCTTTCTTTGTTGATAATATAGTAAGTGCTGGATCCGTATTTATTGGTAATTACACACCTGAAAGCGCTGGTGATTACGCCTCAGGGACAAATCACACTCTGCCAACAAATGGAAATGCTAAGCAATATAGCGGTGTTAATTTAGATAGTTTTCAAAAGACAATCACTTTTCAAAAAATATCAAAAAATGGTTTATTGAATATTTCAAAAACAGTAGAGACTATGGCTAAAGCAGAAGGTTTACAGGCTCATAAAAATGCGGTATCAATAAGGGTTAAAGATTTAAAAAGTTAATATGAAAATAGATGCTCTAGTAAGAGATAATGTTAAAAATATGTCTTCGTATTCATCTGCTAGAGATGAGTACAAGAACGGATGTGATGAAAATTTAATTTATTTAGACGCAAATGAATCTCCTTTTGATAATGGAATTAATAGATACCCGGATAACAAGCATAATGATCTAAAAACAGTTGTTTCTAAAATTAAAAATGTAAATGTAAATCAAGTTGTTTTTGGTAACGGGACTGATGAAATTCTTGATTTAATTGTTAGGGTTTTTTGTAATCCAAACCAAGATCAGATAATTACTCTTCCTCCAACTTATGGCATGTATGATGTGATAGCTAAGACTAATAGTATTGAAAACATTGAAATTCCATTAAAAAGCGATTTTTCAATTGATACAGATAAAATACTAGGTTTAAAACCATCTAATACTAAGATTTTGTTCTTGTGCTCTCCAAATAATCCCACAGGAAATTCATTTGATATTAATATTTTAAGTGATTTAATTAAAGACTTCAAGGGTATTGTTGTTATTGATGAGGCTTATATAGATTTTTCATCTCAAAAATCTTTAATTAATCTTATTGGTAAGTATGAAAATTTAATAATTACTCAAACTATGTCTAAGGCTTATGGAATGGCAGGTATCAGATTAGGGATGGGATTTTCAAACGAAAAAATTATTAGTTACATAAATAAAATCAAACCTCCATATAATATAAATATACTTACTAAAAATAAAGCTTTAGAGGAGCTGAAAAAGGTTAGTGAAATTAAAAGTAATGTCAATTCTATTTTAAATCAGAAAGAGAAGTTGATTTCCTTTTTAGAAAAACTTGATTTTGTTGAAAAAATATACGAATCTGACGCAAACTTTATACTTGTTAAAGTGGATAATGCTGATTTAAGATACAATCAGTTATTGAAAAAGGGTATTGTAGTTAGAAACAGAACGAATCAATATTTGTGTCAAAACTGTTTAAGAATTACAGTTGGTACAAAAGATGAAAATAAAATATTAATAAAAACATTAAATGAATTATGAAAAAGATTCTTTTTATAGATAGAGATGGAACTTTGGTTGAAGAACCTAAACTGGATAAGCAATTAGATAGTTTTGAGAAATTAAGTTTTCTTCCTGGAGTGTTTAAGTATTTAAATAAAATTAGTGAAGAGTTAGACTTTGAACTTGTAATGGTTACAAATCAAGATGGTCTAGGAACAGGCTCGTTTCCAGAAACAACCTTTTGGCCTGTCCAAAATTTTATTATTAGCTCTTTTAAAAATGAAAAAATTAATTTTTTTAAAACACATATTGACAAGAGTTTTGAAAAAGAAAATTCAAATTACAGAAAGCCAAGAACAGGATTGTTAACAGAATATATAGAGGATAGTAACATTGATATGGTTAATTCTTTTGTTATTGGAGATAGATCATCTGATATGCAACTTGCTAATAACTTAAAATGTTCTGGAATTTTTTACAATGGCTCAGATTTAGACAAGTCGTTAAGCGATGTTGTAAAACTTAAAACAGATTCTTGGAAATCAGTTTATGAGTATCTAAGTGGGTTAAGCAGGTATTCTAATTTTGAGAGAATTACAAATGAAACTAAAATTGAGATTGAACTTGATTTAGACGGAACAGGAAAAAGTAATATTGATACTGGCCTTTCGTTTTTTGATCACATGTTAGATCAGCTTTCTAGGCACTCGCTAATAGATTTAAATATTAAAGTTGACGGTGATTTAAATGTTGACGAGCATCATACTATTGAAGATACTGCAATTGCACTTGGGGAATCTTTTTCCACTCTGCTAGGAAAGAAAATAGGAATCGAAAGATATGCTTTTTCACTACCGATGGACGACTGTTTAGCTCAAGTAGCAATAGATTTTGGAGGAAGAAGTTGGCTGGTTTGGGACGCTGAATTTAAAAGAGAGAAGATAGGGGATGTGCCAACTGAAATGTTTTACCACTTTTTTAAATCGTTCTGTGACGCAGCTAAACTAAATGCTAATATAAAAGTTGAAGGAACTAACGAGCATCATAAAATTGAATCTATATTCAAGGCTTTTGCTAAGTGTATTAAAAGTGCTGTAAGTAAAAATCAAGATAAATTAATATTACCATCCACTAAAGGAGTTTTGTAATGAGAATAGCTATAATTGATTATGGAGCTGGAAATACTCAAAGTGTGAAATACGCTTTGAAAAGACTTGGTTGTGAAGGAATTTTGACCTCAGACAAAGAAGTGATTTCAAATTCAGATAAAGTTATTTTTCCTGGTGTAGGGCAGGCTAGTAGTGCAATGAAAAAACTTCAGTCTGAAGGATTGGATTTGCTTATACCTAATTTAAAACAACCAGTGTTAGGTATATGTTTAGGCATGCAGTTAATGTGTAATTTTTCTGAAGAAGGAAATACCGAGTGTCTTAAAATATTTAATTCTAAGGTCAAAAAGTTCGACAACTCTCTAAAGGTTCCTCAAATTGGATGGAATACTATTTTTGATTTAAAGACTAGTCTGTTTAATTCAATCAGTGAAAAGGAGTACATGTATTTAGTACATAGTTATTTTGTCCCTGTTATTTCAGAAACTATATCAACTACTAAATACGGAATTGATTATAGTACGGCAATTAAAAAAAATAATTTTACTGGAGTTCAGTTTCACCCTGAAAAGAGTGGAGGCAAAGGTGAAATTATACTTAAAA
>CAJJCV010000009.1 GCA_905182765.1 Cryomorphaceae bacterium BACL29 MAG-121220-bin8
AAGAGCAATCCTATCTTTATTTGAATGACCTGGATTAAACGCCTCTAATTTTGCATAAAAATTTCCTGGAATATCTTCAACAATTTTATTTAGCTTTACTAAAGGAGTATTTCCTATTAACTCCAATATGTTATTAAAAGCTTTAACTTCTTTACTCATAAAATAGTTTTGACTGCATTTAATTCGACAAAATAATTAAAAAATGTGTTTAGAACCAAATAATACTAATTATAAATATTTTCAAGATCAAAAAGAAAAGCATATTCCTTAGCCAAATCTTTAATAGCTTCAAATCTTCCTGATGAACCACCATGACCAGTTTCCATGTTAGTATTTAAAAATAAATAATTTTGATCTTGCTTGTAATCTCTAAGTTTTGCTACCCATTTAGCTGGTTCCCAATATTGAACTTGTGAATCATGAAGTCCAGTAGTTACAAGTAAATTAGGATATTTTAATTTAGATACATTATCATAAGGAGAATAGGACATCATATATTCGTAATATTCTTTTTGGTTTGGATTTCCCCACTCATCATACTCACTTGTAGTCAACGGAATAGTTTCATCAAGCATGGTAGTAATAACGTCAACAAAAGGCACAGCAGCTATTACCCCATTATAAAGTTCAGGCGCCATGTTTATCACTGCTCCCATAAGTAAACCACCTGCAGAGCCACCATAAGCATAACAATGTTCAGGAGAGGTATATCCCTCCGATATTAAAAATTTTGTACTATCTACAAAATCATTAAATGAATTTTTTTTATTTAGAAGTTTTCCGTTCTCATACCAATCTCTTCCTAAATATTCACTTCCTCTAACATGAGAAATTGCATATATAAAACCTCTGTCTAATAAACTTAATCTGCTTATTGAAAATGACGGATCTATTGTATTTCCATATGAACCGTACCCATAAATTAAAAGCGGGTTAGAACCATCTCTTTTAATACCCTTTTTATATATTAATGATATAGGTATTTGATTTCCATCTTGAGAATCGGCCCAAATTCTCTCTGTAACATAATTATCTTTACTAAAGTTTTTATCTAAAACCTTATGTTGTTTTAAAACAGTTTTTTCTTTAGTAATCATGTCAAATTCAATTACAGAATATGGCTCATTTAAGGAATTGTAAGCATACTTCAGTTTTTTTGAATTAAAATCTAAATTGGTAGTCGTATTGCTACTAAATGTTTCATTATCAAAATTTAAAAAATAATTTTCTGAGTCGTCCCATTTTTTAATATTGATTCTATTTAATCCATCGACTCTTTCACTAACAACTAAATGATCTTTAAAAATATCAATACCCTCAATTAAAACATTTTTTCTATGTTCAACAACATCTGTCCAGTTTTCACTAGATGTCTCAGAGATTTTAGTTTTCATTAGCTTGTAATTATAAGCTTTATCTTTATTTGTAATTATGTAAAAATGATCGTCATAATGATTAATACTATATTCAACTCCCCTTTTTCTCTTATTAAAAAGTTTAAAACTCTCATTAATATTATCGGCAGGTAAAAATTGAAATTCAGATGTTAATGTACTGAATGAAGAAATAATGATAAATTTTTTAGATTTTGATTTAGATACATTAGTGTAGAAAGTCTCGTCTTTCTCAAAGTAAACTAATTCATCATTTTCATAATCTGTGTTTAACACATGCTTGAAAATTTTATCATTTCTAAGGGTATTAACGTCCCTACTTGTATAAAAAAGTGTAGAATTATCATTTGCCCAAGCAAAACTTCCAGATGAATTAATTATTTTATCACTGTAAACTTTTCCTGTTTCTAGATTTTTAAACTGAACTGAATACAATCTCCTTGAAACCACATCTGTACTAAAAGCAACGATTTTATTATCAGGACTAATTTGAAAATTTGACAGATTAAAATAGTCATGTTTTTTTGCCAATTCATTACAATCAAATAAAATTTCTTCTTTATTATTTAATGAATCTTTAAATCTAGTGTAGACAGGATAGTCTAAGCCCTCTTTATATTTGGTTTTATACCAATATCCATTCAAAAAATAAGGAACCGATTCATCGTCTTCTTTAATTTTATCCTTAATCTCTTTAAATAATTTATTTTGTAAATCAAGAGTGTGAGATGTCATTTTTTCGTAATAATCATTCTCTCTTTCCAAGTAATCAATAACTTCAGGATTTTCTCTTTCTTTTAACCAATAATAATCATCAATTCTTATGTCATTAAATTTCTTAAATGAAACTGGTATCTTATCAGCTACAGGTGGAATGATTGAGTTTTTCAATGGTGGTTTAATTTCGTTGTTACAAGAAATGACAAACATAGTACTTACAAATAAAAAAAATGAAGTTTTTATCATATTTTAAATTTTAAAATTTCTTAAAATTTTAATGAATTTTTGATGCATCTCGTCAATGTAATCTTTATGAGTAACAATTCTTAATTTATTATCTCCCATTGAAATTAACTTAACATCATTCTCTGACATTTTTTCTAAAAAAGTATTTGAATCAATATTAGAAGTTAATTGAAAAATTAAAATATTTGTTTCTACTCTTTCAACTTTCTTTATGTAATTAAGTTTTGAAAGAATATGTTCAATTTCAATAGCTTTAAGATGATCTTCTTTTAATCTAATAACGTTATTGTTTAAAGCATAAATTCCACAAGCAGCTAGATATCCAGCCTGTCTCATACCTCCCCCTAAAACTTTCCTTACTCTAATAGCTTTATTAATAAACTCACTTGTTCCTAACAAGACTGATCCAACTGGACAACCCAAGCCCTTACTTAAACAAATAGAAATAGAATCAAATATTTCTCCATATTGAATTGGTTTAGTATTTGTTTCAACCATTGCATTCCAAATCCTTGCTCCGTCCAGGTGATATGATAAGTTATTTTGCTTACAAGTTTTCTTTATCTTAATTAGTTCATTAATATCCCAACAAGCGCCTCCACCTTTATTGGTTGTATTTTCCACACACACTAATGAAGTTTTGGGGCTGTGATAAAAATCAGGTGGATTAATTGAGTTTATAACTTGTTCATTAGTAAACATTCCTCTGTGTCCATCAATTAATTTACAAGACACTCCACTGTTAAAACTAACACCACCGCCTTCATAATTATAAACATGTGCATATTTATCACATATTAATTGATCACCAGGTTCAGTATGAATTTTTATAGCTGTCTGATTAGCCATAGTTCCGGATGGAAAAAATAATGCCGATTCTTTTCCAAACATTTTAGCTAACATATTTTCTAATTCATTAACAGTTGGATCTTCTTTAAAAACATCATCACCTACTTTAGAGTTCATCATAAACTCTAACATTTTAGTACATGGTTTAGTAACTGTATCACTAATCAAATTTATTGTCATATTTTTTTATTAAATATTTAATGTTTTTGAAATATTAATATTCTAAACATATTAACTATTACAATTTAAATATAAAAATTTAATTAGGTTGTTTATAAGTAAATTTAAAATGTATTTTTGTTATTCATATGATAACATTTGATCAAATAAAAAAGCTCCTTGAACGAACTAAATCGTTAAGGGGGTATCTTTGACATAGACACTAAAAATATTGAAATCTCAAACAAAGAAGAGATTACATTTGATCCAGATTTTTGGAATGATTCCAAAAAAGCTCAAAAAATAATGAAAGAGTTACAATCTTTAAAACAATGGGTTAAAGATTATAAAAAAGCAGTCACTTTATGCGAAGATCTAGAAATTTTATACGATTACTTTAAAGATGGAGATGTTGAAGAAAAAGAATTAGTAAGTCATTTTAGAAATTGCAAAGAACATATTGAAAGTATCGAATTCAAAAACATGCTTTCTAATGAAGGGGATGAAATGAGTGCTGTAATCCAAATTACAGCAGGAGCTGGAGGGACTGAAAGCTGTGATTGGGCTCAAATGTTAATGAGAATGTATGTGATGTGGGCAGAAAAAAATAAGTATAAAATAAAAGAATTAGACCTTCAACAAGGAGATGTTGCAGGAATAAAATCTGTTACGATTGAAATTGATGGAGATTTTGGATTTGGATGGCTTAAAGGAGAAAACGGAGTACATAGGTTAGTTAGAATATCACCTTTTGACAGTAATGCTAAAAGGCATACTTCATTTGCCTCAGTTTATGTTTATCCACTTGTAGATGACACTATTGAAATCAATATTAATCCCTCAGAAATTTCTTGGGAAACAATGAGATCAAGTGGAGCTGGTGGTCAAAATGTAAATAAAGTAGAAACAGCTGTAAGATTAAGACATGCTCCCTCAGGAATTGTTATTGAGAATTCTGAAACTAGATCTCAATTAGAAAATAAAGATAAAGCAATGCGATTACTTAAATCACAACTTTACGAAATTGAATTGAAAGAAAAAATGAAAGAAAGAGAAAAAATAGAATCAAGTAAAATGAAAATTGAATGGGGATCTCAAATAAGAAATTATGTACTTCACCCTTATAAATTAATAAAAGATGTAAGAACTGAGCATGAAACTAATAATATTGATGAAGTTTTAAATGGGGGATTAAATCCATTTTTAAAAGCTTTTTTAATGAGTAATTAATATGAAAACAATAATATTTGATTTAGGTGGAGTATTAGTAGATTGGAATCCAGAATATGTTTATTTAAATGAATTTGACGGAAATAGAAAGAAAATGAATTGGTTTTTTGACAACATATGTACATCTGATTGGAATGAAGAACAAGATGGTGGAAAATTAATAAAAACAGCAACTAAAGAAAGAATAAAACTATTTCCAGAACATAAAAAATTAATTAAAATGTATTATGGTAGATGGGAAGAAATGTTAAAAGGAGAAATTATTGAATCGGTTAATATTTTAAAAAAATTAAAATCGAAAAATTATAAATTAATTGCACTTACTAATTGGAGTTTTGAAACATTTCCAGTAGCAATTAAAAGATTTGATTTTTTAAAGTTATTTGATGGAATTGTAGTTTCAGGAAAAATAAAAATGTTAAAACCTTTTAAAGAAATTTACAACTACACTATAAACAAATACGAACTTTCTCCTTCTGAATGCGTATTTATTGATGATAGATTATCTAATGTTCAAGGAGCTATAAATTGCGGAATTAAAGGAATACATTTCCAATCTTCAATGCAATTAATAAAAGAACTTAAAAAACTTAGTATTGAAATTTAATCACAATGTATTGTTAAATAACCCCAGATGTAAAAAATCTCGAGAAGCTATTGAATTTTAAAAAATTTAATAATTTAAATTTTGAATTAATTCTTTATATGAAGATTGGTTTATAAATAAATCAGATAAAAGAAATTATAGATAAATTAAGTGTAAATCCAATAGATCTTGTAAGAACTCAAGAAAAAATATGGAAAGAAAATTATAAATCTAAAAAACTCTCAAATAATGAAATAATAGATCTTTTACATGAATTCCCAAACTTAATAAAAAGACCAATTTTTATATCAAAAAACAAAGCAGTAGTAGCAATTCCACCTGAGCAAATAAATAAAATAATTTAGTTTAAACTATAATACTTTTTGATTGTCTTAAATATGATCTTGAATGGCAAGATCTTTGATTTAAATAGATTATGAAAAAAATATTATTATTTTTTGTCCTTACATCAACTAGTTTATTGTACTCACAAAATAGCGAAGTTATAGTTACGGGAAAAGTTACTGATTCAGAAACAAATATTCCATTAGAATATGCAACCATAAGTGTATTTAATGTGAATTCAGAGGATGCAATAAATGGGGTCATTACCGACAGTAATGGTGAATTCAGTATTGAACTTAGCAAGGGTAATTATGATTTTAAAGTAGAATTTATATCATTTAAAATAAAGTATTACAGAAATATAACTGTTAACAATCCGTTGAATTTGGGAACAATCGAGCTTTCAATTGATGAAAATATATTAGACGAAATTGAAGTTATTGGCGAAAAAACTGAAATTGAAATAAAGTTAGATAAGACTGTCTATAATATTGGAAAAGATTTGACTTTAAAAGGAAGTAGCGTTAGTGATGTTTTAGATAACCTACCATCAATTGAAGTTGATATTGAGGGTAATGTATCCTTAAGAGGTAATGAAAGTGTAAGGATTTTAATAAATGGTAAACCATCAGGACTTGTTGGAATAAGCAGTAATGAAGCGTTAAAACAATTCCCATCTGAAAGTGTTGAAAAAGTTGAAGTAATCACCTCACCTTCAGCCAGATATAATGCTGAAGGAACTGCAGGGATTATTAATATTATATTAAGAAGAAGTAAATTAACTGGATTCAACGGATCTCTATCACTTAATAGTGGATATCCAGAACGATATGGGGTTTCAGCTAATTTAAATTATAGAACAAAAAAACTTAATTTTTTTAACAATATAGGCTATAATACAAGAACTAGTGAGGGAAGTTTTATAAATGAAACAGAATACTATACAGATCAAGCAATTAATAACTTTTTAAATGAAAATGGTGTTAGAGGTTCAGAGAGAAACTCAAATTATTTAAACACTGGAATTGAATATTTTATTTCTGACAAAACTAGTGTAGTTGGCTCATACGTATTTAGAAAAAGTGATGGTTTTACAAATAACACTAATAATGTTAATCAAAATTTTAATTCAATATCCAAATTTTCTGAAAGGTTAGAGAAAGAATCAGAAATTGATGATACGAATGAATTCTCAATTAATCTAACACATGATTTTAACAAAGAAGGACATGTGTTAACCATGGACTATCAAAAAGAAAAATCTTCAGAAAATGAAAATGGATTTATTTCAAATTCTCAATTAAAGCCAATATTAACTAAATACTTAAGTGAAAAGGTTAATACAGATGAAATTCAAGAAAGTGAACTGTTTAAAATAGATTATGTATTACCAATTAAAAAAGACGGGCAATTTGAACTTGGGTTTAGAAGAAGTAATCAGCATCAAGATATTGATTACTTGGCAAAAAATGAAGACTTAAATGGTGATTTCATTAATGATCTAAATCTCAGTAATACTCTTCTTTATAACGAAAAAGTTAATGCTTTTTACACGCAGTATGGAAATAAAAAAAATAAATTTTCTTATCTGTTGGGTTTAAGATATGAAGAATCTAAAACCACTGTAAAACAGTTAGCAAACAATACTAATAATGTTAAAAATTATAATGATTTCTTTCCTACCTTAAATTTATCTTATCAAATTAAGGAAGACGAAACTATAACTTTTGGATACAATAGAAGAATTAGAAGAGCTAGATCATATTTTATTAATCCATTCCCATCCAAATCGAGTGCAACCAATATTTTTCAAGGTAATCCAAACATAGATCCTACCTATTCTAATGGAATTGATTTAGGATATTTAAAGAGATATGAAAAACTAACTTTGAATGGATCTATTTATTACAGAAAAGAAACCGGAGTATTTACTTTTATTAGTGAAAATACTGGGGATTTTGTTCTTGTTAATGAAATATTGGTTCCTGTCCTAAGAAGAACTCCAATTAACTTAGCAAGCAATAAACAAATTGGACTAGAGCTAAATGCAAATTTCAATCAATCTAAAAACTGGAGATTAAATGGGAGTTTAAACTTTTATGAATCAGAGACTTTAGGTGAATACATGGGGATTGTATATGACTCTAAAAATTTAACATGGTCAGGGAGACTAAGCAATAATTTAAAATTATTTTCCAGTGTAGACTGGCAAACTAGCTTTAGGTACAGAGCTCCTCAAAAGACCGCAGTTTCTGAAAGAAAAGCTTCTATATACAGTAATACTGCATTTAGTAAAGATCTATTAAAAGATAAAGTAACATTAACATTTAAGGTTAATGATATATTTGAAACTGGAAAATGGAGAATAGAGTCTTTTAATGAAAACTACAGAAGTTATAGTGAAAGTAATTGGAGGGGAGGAAGAACCTTAGAGTTAAACTTAATTTATCGTTTTAATCAAAAGAAAAAGGAAACTAGAAATTCAGGTGACTATAACGATTATAGTGAAGGCGGCTTTGGAACTTAATTTATTTTTTTACTTTATTTCTTAACTCATTTATCTTTTCTAACAAAGCCCCTCCTACCCAGTAAGGAACAATAAATGTTAGTAAAAGAATTAACAACCAAAATCCCATTGTTAAAACTGAAAGAAATAGTATAAAACCTAAATATTGATCAAATTCAAACATATTAATTTATTAAAGCAACAAATATAAATTAAAGAAATGATCTTGAAAAATAAATATTGATAAATGATCAAAAAAATATATCCAACAAATATATTAAATTTGCAATTTAATATCAATTATGGAATTTAGAATTGAAAAAGATACTATCGGTAAAGTAAAAGTGCCTAAGCACGTATTATGGGGGCCGCAGACCCAGAGATCAATAAATAATTTTAAAATAGGTAAACAAGGATCTATGCCCATTGAAATAATTCATGCTTTTGCTATTTTAAAAAAAGCTGCTGCTTTTACAAATTTTGATTTAGGAGTTTTAACTAAAATAAAGAAAGAGTTAATTAGTAAAGTCTGTGATGAAATAATTAATGGAGATCATGACGATCAATTTCCTTTAGTAATTTGGCAAACTGGTTCTGGAACTCAAACCAACATGAACCTTAACGAGGTAATATCGAACAGAGCCCATCAAATTGAAGGAAAAACAATTGGTGAAGAAGAAAGAACACTATCTCCAAATGATGATGTTAACATGTCTCAATCTTCCAATGATACGTTCCCTACAGCAATGCATATTGCTACTTATAATAAATTAATTACCCATACTATCCCAAATCTTGAAATTTTCAAAACTACTTTATTAGAAAAATCTATAGAATTTAAAAGTGTTATCAAAATCGGAAGAACTCACCTAATGGATGCAACTCCAATTACTTTAGGACAAGAATTTTCTGGATACCATTCTCAAATAGAACACGGTTTAAAATCTTTAAATCATTCGTTAAATCATTTATCAGAGCTTGCTTTGGGTGCAACAGCAGTTGGAACCGGAATAAATTCACCAAACGGTTATGATACATTATCAGCTGAATATATTTCAAAATTTACAGGAATAAGTTTTATTTCTGCCAAGAATAAATTTGAATCAATTGCATCTCATGATGCTCTTGTTGAATCTCATGGAGCTTTAAAATTAATTGCTAATTCATTAAATAAAATTGCCAACGATATTAGAATGATGGCTAGCGGACCTAGATCTGGAATTGGCGAAATTATAATACCAGCTAATGAACCTGGAAGTTCGATTATGCCTGGTAAAGTAAATCCAACTCAATGTGAAGCACTGTCTATGGTATGTGCTCAAGTAATCGGAAATGATGTTACAGTTACATTAGGCGGAATGCAAGGTCATTATGAACTTAATGTATTTAAACCTGTAATTGTTGCTAATGTGATAGAATCATTAACACTAATTTCAGATAGCGTTAAAAGCTTTAACGATAACTGCTTAAAAGGAATAAAGGCTAATTCTAAAAGAATTACAGAATTATTAAATAATTCTCTAATGCTTGTCACAGCATTAAATAGCAAAATTGGATATTACAAATCTGCTGAAATTGCAAATATTGCTCATGAAAATGGATTAAGTTTAAAAGAAGCTGCGTTAAAAACAGGTTATCTTTCTGAAAAAGAATTCAATGCTTGGGTTAAGCCTGAAGATATGATTGGCAGAAATTAATCTATGGAAATCTGCGCCTACACTGCTGCCTTTCGTTCATCTTTTAAAACACTAAACGAAGAATGGTTGAAAAAATATTTTACTATAGAACCTTACGACGCTTTATTACTAGAAAACTGTGAGTCAGAGATTATTAATAAGGGTGGACATATTTTCTTTGGTATTGATAATAATGAAGTAATAGCTACATATGCATTCTTACCAACTACTAACAAATGTGTTGAATTAGGAAAAATGGCGGTGACAGAAACTCATCAAGGAAAGGGTTATGGTCAACAGTTACTCAAACATGTATTAGAAACAGCACGAACATTAGGATACACAGAAATACTACTTTATTCGAACAGAATTTTACAAAACTCTATTCACCTATATAAAAAATATGGTTTTAAGGAAGTGTCAAACATTGATAGTCCCTACAAACGAGGGGATATTAAAATGCTTATTAAACTCTAGAGTTTTGTTCTTTAATGAAATAAATCTAAATTAGACCCTGCCTTTAAGCGCATTAAATGCCCAGCCAATTGAAATGAAACCAATTCCAGCAACACTAAAGCCAATTGCCATATCAGTATATTTTAGAACACCTAAAAGAATTAAAGCGATTCCTAAAACTGTTAAAATAAAAGAAGCTATTCCAAAAATTCCGTTTTTATTTAAAGCCATAATATATAGTTGTTGTTTGTACAATATCTAAATAAATTCATAAACTAAATGTTAAAAAATACTTAAAAGTTTAACTTATTTTTCCTGTTAATTTTTCTTTCCAGTTAGTCCATTGATATTTTTTTGAAAAATAAAATAACAAAAGTGGATAAAATAACAAAGAATAAAACATTTGATTTATAATATCAGGTTCACCTATATATTTAAAAACTGAACTAGTTTGAAATACCGTCCAGTCTGCTGTAACAAGTAATGATATTAAAAGGTTATTTCCTGCATGAAATCCCAAGGCAAGTTCCATTCCGTCATCCATTAAAGTAATAATACCTAAAAATAATCCAGTTATTATATAATGTATTATAATTATATTACCCAGTTTTTCTATCTCAGGATTAGATAAATGTAACAATCCAAAACCTAATGAAGTTACAAATAATGGAAACCACTTATTTTTAAAAAATACTCCAAGACCTTGCATTAAATATCCTCTAAATACATATTCCTCTAAACTGGTTTGAACAGGAATAAATATAATAGCTATTAATGTTAAAATTAAAAAATCATTTAAATTAAACTGAAAAATATATTCGTCGGGACTTGAGTAAATAGAAAATAAAACATTAAAAACTATAAGCAAAGAAATACTAGTAAAGGCTGTAAAAACTCTGTTAAAATCTATTGAATTTCTGGCTGTTGTAACAGATTTAAGAGGTTGATTATGAAGAAATTTTATAACAAGTAAAAAACCGGCAAAACCAATAAAAAAAGATAATAAAAGATAGAAAAAAGTAAGATTACTGTTTTCTAATACTGTCATCATATTTGATGGATTAATGTTCGCAGCTGCCTCTAGACCTACCTTTTGGAAAATTGCGACAATAAAAGGAATTGCTCCTAACTGAGTAAATATGAAAATTATAAAAAGACCTAAGGCATACCTCCAGAGATTATTTTTTATTTTTAATGCATTTTCTATAAACATAATTTATTTTTTTCTTTTTAATATCATGGTAGAAAGTTTACAATGAGAAATCAAATTATCATTGTCATCTGTAATTTTAATTTCCCATAACTGAGTAGTTCTTCCCTTATGAATTGGAGTTGCTTTCGCATAAATAAAACCATTCCTAACACTTTTTAAATGATTTGCTGAGATAATAATCCCTCGTACCATTTGTGTATTATGGTCAACAGACATGTAAGAGGCTGCACTACCCACCGACTCTGCTAATGCAACTGTAGCTCCACCATGCAATACACCATCAGGTTGATAAACTCTTGAATTTACTGGCATTTTAGCAATTAAAAAATCATCTCCAACATCAATAAAATCCATTTCAAGAGTTTCCATCAAAGAATTTTTATTTGCAGAATTAATTCTTTTTAAAATATCTTCTTTATTCATAGAGTATAAATATAAAAAAAAGCGCATTAGAAACTAATACGCTTTTTTTTAATTAAATATTTAAAACTATTTAACTTCTTCGAAATCAACATCTTGTACATCATCTGAATCGTCTTTAGGTTTTTCAGTTGATTCTGCATGTTGAGTATCACCAGCTCCACTTGCTTGCTGAGCCTCAGCTTGAGCCTTATAAAGTTCTTCAGAAGCATTTTTCCAAGCTTCATTAATACCCTCAAGAGCAGTTTTAATTAATTCTACATCTTTAGATTCATGTGCTTTCTTAAGAACATCAAGAGCGTCTTCAATAGTTTTTTTCTTATCATCTGGAATCTTGTCTCCAAACTCCTTTAATTGACTATCCGTTTGAAAAATCATAGCGTCAGCACTATTTAATGTGTCAACTTCTTCTTTTGCTTTTTTATCCGTTTCAGCATTAGCTTCAGCTTCTTTTTTCATCTTTTCAATTTCTTCTTCTGATAGTCCTGAAGAAGCTTCAATTCTGATATCTTGAGTCTTCCCAGTAGCCTTATCAGAAGCTGTAACATGAATTAGACCATTAGCATCAATATCAAAAGTCACTTCAATTTGAGGAGTCCCTCTTGGAGCAGGTGGAATTCCGTCTAAATGAAATCTTCCAATTGTATTATTGTCTTTTGCCATTGGTCTCTCACCTTGTAAAACATGTATTTCTACTGATGGCTGATTATCAGCAGCAGTTGAAAAAACTTGAGATTTTTTAGATGGGATTGTAGTGTTTGCGTCGATTAGTTTTGTCATAACACTACCCATTGTTTCAATTCCGAGAGATAGAGGAGTTACATCTAGAAGTAAAACATCTTTAACATCACCTGATAAAACTCCACCTTGAATTGCAGCACCAATAGCTACAACCTCATCAGGATTTACTCCTTTTGATGGCTTTTTACCAAAAAACTTTTCAACTTTTTCTTGAATTACAGGAATTCTAGTTGAACCTCCTACTAAAATAACTTCATCAATTTCATTTATACTTAAACCAGCATCTTTAATTGCCTTTTTAACTGGCTCCATAGATCTTTTTACTAAATCACTTGTTAGTTGCTCAAATTTAGATCTAGTAAGAGACACAACAAGGTGTTTAGGTCCAGATGCAGTTGCAGTTATGTAAGGAAGATTAATTTCTGTTTGAGAAGAAGAAGATAATTCTATTTTTGCTTTTTCTGCAGCTTCCTTTAATCTTTGAAGTGCCATTGGATCTTTTCTCAAATCAATATCCTCTTTCTTTTTAAAATCTTCAGCTAAAAAACTAATAATTTCTTCATCAAAATCATCACCACCAAGCCTAGTATCACCATTTGTTGACAGAACCTCAAAAACACCATCTCCAAGCTCAAGAATTGAGATATCAAAAGTACCTCCACCTAAATCATAAACAGCAATTTTTTGATCTTTTCCTGATTTATCTAAGCCATAAGCTAAGGCGGCGGCAGTAGGTTCATTTATTATTCTTTGAACTTTTAATCCTGAAATCTCACCAGCTTCCTTGGTAGCTTGTCTTTGTGCATCATTAAAATATGCAGGAACTGTAACAACAGCTTCAGTAACTGTACTTCCAAGATAATCTTCTGCTGTTTTCTTCATTTTTTGAAGTATCATAGCAGATAATTCTTGAGGTGTATAAAGTCTACCATCAATATCTACTCTTGCAGTATCGTTATCACCTTTAACTACTTTGTAAGCAGATCTATCCGCATCTTTTTTAGATTCACTAAACTTGTTACCCATAAATCGTTTAATAGAAGCAATAGTTTTTGTAGGGTTAGTAACGGCTTGTCTTTTAGCAGGATCTCCTACTTTAATTTCGCCGCCTTCAACAAAAGCAATCACAGAAGGGGTAGTTCTTTTACCCTCAGCGTTAGGAATTACTACAGGTTCATTACCCTCCATTACTGAAACACAAGAATTTGTTGTTCCTAAATCAATACCAATTATTTTACTCATTATATTTTTTTTAATTATCAATTGTATTTCAATCATTATGCCATATTAATATACATGACACTGTGTCAGTTGTTATTTTTAAAATAAATTTACATTTGTAAAAAAATTACATCATGTCTAAAAAAGAATATAAAAGAGTAACTACTCACTCGCTTAGAGAAATGAAAACTAGAAATGAAAAAATTTCTATGCTAACGGGATATGATTATTCAATGGCAAAAATTATTGATAATTCTGGTATTGATATAATTTTAGTTGGTGATTCTGCTTCAAATGTTATGGCTGGGCACGAAACTACATTACCAATAACTTTAGATCAAATAATTTATCATGCGTCATCTGTTGTAAGGGGGGTAAAAAGAGCATTAGTTGTTGTTGATTTACCTTTTGGAAGTTACCAATCAAATTCAGGTGAAGCGTTGAGATCAGCTATAAGGATAATGAAAGAATCTGGAGCTCATGCTATAAAAATGGAAGGTGGTGCTGAGATTAAAGAATCAATAGTAAGAATTTTAAATGCAGGTATTCCAGTTATGGGACATCTTGGATTGACTCCTCAATCTATTTATAAATTTGGCACTTATTCTGTAAGGGCAAAAGAAGAAGAAGAAGCAAAAAGATTAATTGAAGATGCAAAACTGTTGGACGAATTGGGTTGTTTTGGAATAGTATTGGAAAAAATACCTGCGAAAATTTCAAAAATAGTTACTTCATCAGTTTCATGTCCAGTGATTGGAATAGGAGCCGGATCTGATGTAGATGGTCAAGTATTAGTTACTCATGATTTAGTAGGTTTAACAACAGAATTTAATCCTAGATTTTTAAGAAGATATGTTGATTTAAATGAAATAATGACAGGAGCAATTAAAAACTATATTAAAGATGTTAAAAATTTAGATTTCCCAAGCCAAGATGAGCAATATTAATTTGTTTGAAAAAAATATTTTATTTGAAGACAATCATTTAATTATAATAAATAAAAAACCCGGTGAATTAACTCAAGGAGATAAAACTAATGATAAGACTTT
Organism: Cryomorphaceae bacterium BACL29 MAG-121220-bin8; assembly: GCA_905182765.1. GTDB lineage: Bacteria > Bacteroidota > Bacteroidia > Flavobacteriales > Flavobacteriaceae > MAG-121220-bin8. The sequence goes on from CAJJCV010000009.1 coordinate 14,812, forward strand.
AGGGGATAAAGTTAAAGATTATATAAAAAAAAAATACAATAAACCAGGTAATGTTTACCTTGGAATTACACATAGATTAGACAGACCTACTAGCGGAATTATTATTTTTACAAAAACATCTAAATCACTTACTAGATTAAACAAAATGTTTAAAGAAAATAACATCAAAAAGACATATTGGGCTGTGGTTAATAAAATTAATGAGCCAAAAGAAATAAAACTAGAAGATTTTCTTTTAAAAAATAACAAACAAAACAAATCTTATGTGAAAGATGAAAAAACTAAAAATGCTAAAAAATCAGTTTTATATTATAAGCAAATTTATACTTTAAACAATTATTCTTTACTTCAAATTAAATTAGAAACAGGTAGACATCACCAAATAAGAACTCAGCTTTCTAATAAAGGAATGGCTATAAAAGGTGATTTAAAATATGGCTTTCCCAGATCAAATAAAGACGGCAGTATTCACCTTCACTCTAGAAAGATTGAATTTCAACATCCTGTTTCAAAAAAGACAATTGAAATAACTGCAAATCCACCAAAAAATGTGATTTGGGATTTATGTATTAATTAGTAACAATATTACTAAAGTTATTTACTCAATTTTATTACTTTTACATCAAGACACTGTCTTAAAACATCAATAATAAATAAATGGCAAAAGAATTTGTTAAAATATTTGACACTACACTAAGAGATGGTGAACAAGTTCCAGGATGTAAATTAAATACTTCTCAAAAACTAATTATAGCCAAAAGATTAGATATTTTAGGAGTTGATGTTATTGAGGCTGGATTTCCTGTTTCAAGCCCTGGAGATTTTAAATCTGTTGTAGAAATTTCAAATATTGTACAAAACGCTACAGTATGTGGACTTACTAGAGCTGTTGAAAATGATATTAAAGTTGCTGCTAATGCTTTAAAAAGTGCTAAAAACCCTAGAATTCACACTGGTATAGGTACGTCCGATTCGCATATTCAATATAAGTTTAAATCATCCAGAGAAAAAATTATGGAGATTGGATATAAAGCAGTTAAGTATGCTAAAACTTTTGTAGAAGATGTAGAGTTTTATGCTGAAGATGCTGGGAGAACTGAAAATGAATTCTTAGCAAGAGTATGTGAAAAAATGATTGAAGCAGGTGCTACTGTTTTAAATATTCCTGATACAACTGGATATTGTTTACCTGAAGAATATGGTCAGAAAATAAAATATTTAGTTGAAAATGTAAAAAATATTCATAAAGCTACAATTTCATGTCATTGTCATAACGATTTAGGTTTAGCAACTGCAAATTCAATTGCTGGTATAATTAATGGAGCTAGACAAATAGAATGTACAATAAACGGAATTGGCGAAAGAGCTGGAAACACTTCTCTTGAGGAAGTGGTTATGATCATGAGACAACATCCAAATTTGAATTTGGATACTAATATAAATTCAAAATTACTTTTTGATACTAGTAATTTAGTTTCAGATGAAATGGGAATGCCTGTTCAACCTAATAAAGCTATAGTTGGTGCAAATGCTTTTGCTCATAGTTCAGGTATTCACCAAGATGGTGTTATTAAAAACAGGGAAACTTATGAAATTATTAATCCACTTGATGTTGGAGTTAACGAATCTGCCATTATTCTTACCGCTCGAAGTGGTAGAGCTGCTTTAGCCTATAGATCAAAAAAAATTGGATATGATCTTTCAAAAAATGAATTAGATTTAATATATCCTGAATTTTTAAAATTTGCTGATATTAAAAAGGAAGTTTCAGATGAAGATATTCCACAAATAATAAAAAAATCTTTATAATATATAAAAATGAGTAAAACCTTATTTGATAAAGTTTGGGACTCACACGTAGTTCATAAAATTAATGGAGGACCAGATGTTTTGTTTATAGACAGACACATGGTACATGAAGTAACAAGCCCAGTCGCTTTTTTAGGTTTAAAAAATAGAGGGATTAAAGTTTTATTTCCTGAAAAAACATTTGCAACAGCAGATCATAATACTCCTACAATTAACCAACATTTACCTGTGAAAGACCCTCTTTCAGCTAATCAATTATTAGCTCTTGAAAAAAATTCAGAATTTCACGGGATTTCATATTGGGGATTAGGTCATGAAAAAAACGGAATAGTTCATGTTGTAGGGCCTGAATATGGAATTACCCAACCCGGCGCAACAATTGTTTGTGGAGATTCTCACACATCAACCCATGGTGCATTTGGTGCAATAGCATTTGGAATTGGAACATCTGAAGTTGAAATGGTTTTATCTACTCAATGCATTATGCAGCCTAAGGCAAAAAAAATGAGAATAACAATTGACGGAAAACTAGACAAAGCTGTTACTCCTAAAGATGTTGCTCTTTTTATCATATCAGAATTATCTACATCCGGAGCAACGGGATATTTTGTAGAATATGCAGGTGATGTTTTTTCAGAAATGTCAATGGAAGGAAGAATGACAGTTTGTAATTTAAGTATCGAAATGGGTGCTAGAGGCGGAATGATTGCTCCTGATAGTAAAACTTTTAATTATATAAAAGATCGAGAATTTACCCCTAAAAAAGAAAGTTGGGATAAAGCAATGAAATATTGGAATACATTAAAAACAGATGAAGATGCTGTTTTTGATAAAGAAATTAAATTTGATGGCAAATCTATAAATCCAATGATTACATATGGCACTAATCCTGGAATGGGAATAGGCATTTCCAAAGAAATACCCTTAGCAAAAAATCAAGATGGTGGTATTGAAACTTATAAAAAATCTCTTAGTTATATGAACTTTGATGAGGGAGAAAAAATGATAGGTAAAAATATTGATTTTGTATTTCTGGGAAGTTGTACTAACGGAAGAATTGAAGACTTTAGAGAATTTACAAAAATTGTTAAAGGAAGAAAAAAAGCTCCAAATGTTACAGCATGGTTAGTTCCAGGTTCGCATAAGGTTGAAAAAGCAATAAAGGAAGAGGGTTTATTGGAAGTACTAATTGAATCAGGATTTAAATTGAGAGAACCTGGATGTTCAGCATGTCTAGCTATGAATGATGATAAAATCCCTAATGGAAAATATGCAGTAAGTACATCTAACAGAAACTTTGAAGGTAGACAAGGTCCAGGATCCAGAACCTTATTAGCAAGTCCTTTAGTAGCTGCTGCTGCTGCTATTACTGGGAAAATAACTGACCCTAGAACACTATATTAATATGGCTTACGAAAAATTTAAAATACTAAAAGGTAATTGTGTACCATTGCCGATTGAAAATATAGATACTGATCAAATCATTCCAGCTAGATTTCTTAAAGCAACAGAAAGAGTTGGCTTTGGAGATAATTTATTTAGAGACTGGAGGTATAACTCTGACAATTCACCAAAAAAAGATTTTATATTAAATAATGAAAAATTTAATGGAAAAATTTTAGTGGGAGGTAAAAACTTTGGATCAGGATCCTCAAGAGAACATGCCGCATGGTCAATATACGATTATGGATTTAGATGTGTAATTTCTAGTTTTTTTGCTGATATATTTAGAGGAAACTGTTTGAATATTGGAGTTTTACCAGTTCAAGTCTCCCCAAAATTTTTAGATAAAATCTTTAATGTTGTTTTTGAAGACCCTAAATCTGAAATTATCGTAAGCCTTCCTGATCAAACAGTAACAATTTCAAAATTAAATATTTCAGAATCATTTGAAATAAATTCGTACAAAAAGGAAAACATGTTAAATGGATATGACGATATTGATTATCTAATGAACATAAAGGATAGTATAAAAAAGTTTTCTAAGACAACTCCTTTGTAACTTATAAAAAAATGAATAGACTTGTTGAAATAATGGACACTACTTTAAGAGACGGTGAACAAACTTCAGGAATGTCATTTTCATCATCCGAAAAATTAGCTATTGCAAAATTATTAATAAATGAATTAAATGTTGATAGAATTGAAATAGCATCAGCAAGAGTTTCAAAGGGTGAATTCCAAGCAGTAAAAAAAATTACTGAATGGGCCAAAGAAAAAAAGTTTTTAAATAGAATTGAAATCCTAACGTTCTTAGATAATAATATTTCGCTAGAATGGTTAATTAGATCTGGTGGTAGAGTTCAGAATCTATTAACAAAAGGATCTTTAAACCACTTAACTTATCAAATAAAACAAGCTCCAAAAGATTATTTTAAATCTGTAATTAAAGCTGTTAATGAGGCTGATAATAAAGGAATTGAAACAAATATTTATTTAGAAGATTGGAGCAATGGTATGAAGAATTCTAAAGATTTCGTGTTTGAATATTTAGATATTCTTAATGAATTACCTGTAAAAAGAATTTTACTTCCCGATACGCTAGGAATTCTTAGTCCAGATGAAACTTTTAAATACGTTTCATTAGTAACAAAAAAATATCCTAAAATGCATTTTGACTTTCATGCACATAACGATTATGATTTAAGTGTTTCTAATGTAATAGAAAGTTTAAAAGCTGGATGTCACGGAATTCACTTAACTGTTAATGGCATGGGAGAAAGAGCTGGTAATGCTCCTATGGCCAGTGCAGCTGCCGTTATAAGAGATTTTTTACCAGAAATTAAGATTAATTTAAAAGAAAAATCTTTGCATAAAGTTAGTCGCCTAGTGTCAACATTTACCGGATTCAGAATTCCAGCTAATAAACCGATTGTTGGTGAAAATGTTTTTACTCAAACAGCAGGAATTCACGCTGACGGAGACAGTAAAAAAAATCTATATTTCAATGACTTACTTCCTGAAAGATTTGGAAGAAAAAGAAAATATGCATTAGGAAAGACATCTGGAAAAGCAAATATTAAAAAAAACTTACAAGAACTTGGACTTACATTAAGTGATGAAAATATCAAAAAGGTAACTAATAGGATAATTGAACTTGGAGATAAAAAAGAAAAAGTTACTGCTGAAGATTTACCTTATATAATTTCAGACGTAATAAATAGTGAAAGTTTTAAAAATAAAGTAATAATTGAATCCTATCTACTAAACCATAAAAAAGGTGAAAGTCCTTCGGCTGAAGTTGAAATTAGAATAAATGGTCGAAGTTATATAGAAAAAGGATCAGGTGATGGGCAATTTGATGCTTTTATTAATGCAATAAAAAAAATATATACTCTAAATAAATTCATTCTTCCCGAACTTATAGATTATTCAGTAACTATCCCCCCAGGAAGTAATTCAGATGCGTTATGCGAAACATTTATTACATGGAAAAATAATAAAAAAGAATTTATAACAAGAGGATTAGATTCAGATCAAACTGTTTCTGCAATTAAGTCTACAGAAAAAATGTTGAATATTATATCAAATTAGTACATATGAAATTAAATATAGCTCTATTACCTGGAGACGGAATAGGACCAGAAGTTATTGAACAGGCAGTTAAAGTTTCAGATGCAATTGCTAAGAAATTTAACCATGATATAAACTGGATACATGCTTTAACAGGTGCTGCAGCAATTGATGCTGTTGGCGAACCATACCCAAAAGAAACACATGAAATTTGTTTAAAATCTGACGCAATTTTATTTGGAGCTGTCGGTCATCCAAGATTTGATAATGATCCAAGTGCTAAAGTTAGACCAGAACAAGGTCTTTTAAAAATGAGAAAAGACTTAGGATTGTTTGCTAATGTAAGACCAACTTTTACATTCCCGTCTCTTATTGATAAATCTCCGTTAAAAAGAGAAAGAATTGAAGGAACAAATTTGGTATTTTTAAGAGAACTAACAGGTGGTATTTATTTTGGAGAAAGAGGACGTTTAGATAATGGAAATACCGCATTTGATACATGTACTTATTCTAGAAAAGAAATAGAAAGATTGGCAATAAAAGGTTTTGAATTAGCTATGAAAAGATCTAAAAGATTATGTTGTGTCGACAAGGCAAATGTACTTGAGACATCAAGACTATGGAGAGAAACTGTACAGTCGTTAGAAAAAAATTATCCTGAAGTTAAAGTAAGTTATGAGTTTGTAGATGCTGTAGCAATGAGACTAGTTCAATGGCCTAATTCATATGATGTATTAATAACTGAAAATTTATTTGGAGATATCTTAACTGATGAAGCATCTGTTATTTCAGGTTCCATGGGATTGATGCCATCAGCATCTGTTGGTTTAAAAACATCACTTTATGAACCAATTCATGGATCATATCCACAAGCTGCAGGAAAAAACATAGCAAATCCATTAGCAACAATTTTATCTGCTGCAATGATGTTTGAAGACACATTTAATCTAAAAGAAGAAGCTGACTTAATTAGGAGAGCTGTAGACTCTTCCCTTGAAAAATCAATAGTAACTGAAGATTTAGCAGACGGTAATAAAGCGTTTAAAACAAGTGAAATTGGGGATTGGTTAGCTAAAGAAATTTTATCATAAAAAAAAAGCATCTTTTTCAAGATGCTTTTTTTAATATTATAGAAAAAATATTATTTTTTCTTTTTTTCGTCATCAACCATTTTCTTTTTTAAGTCAGCTAAAACATCTAAATCACCTAAAGTAGATTTGTCTGATTCTTTAACATTAGCTTTTTTCAATGACTCTTTAACATTTTTCTTTTCTTGGTCATTAAATAAAACAGTATGAGACATTAAAACTCTTTTAAAGTCTTTATTGTATTCTATTACTTTAAATTCTGAAGTATCACCTTTCATTAACTTATTACCATCTTCTTTTATAAGATGTCTATTAGGGACAAAAGCTGTTATATCGTCATTAAAAATAATGGTAGCACCTTTATCATTTGAGTCTGAAATTGTAGCATTATGCGAAGTTCCTTCAGCAAATGTTTTATCATAGACATCCCAAGGATTATCCATAGTTTGCTTATGACCTAAACTTAATTTTCTAGCTTCAGAATCTAATTCTAACACAATAACATCAATTTTATCTGCAGTTGAAAATAATTCAGACGGATGTTTAACCTTTAAAGTCCAAGATAAATCTGAAATATAAACTAGACCATCAATTCCTTCTTCAAGCTCTACAAAGATTCCGAAATTTGTAAAATTTCTAACAATTCCAGAATGCTTAGAACCTACAGGATATTTTTTAGTTATATCTGTCCAAGGATCTGAACTAAGTTGTTTTATACCTAGTGACATTTTTCTTTCTTCTCTGTCTAATGTTAAAACAACTGCCTCAACTTCATCTCCTACTTTAACAAAATCTTGAGCTGAACGTAAATGAGTAGACCATGACATTTCAGAAACATGAACTAAACCTTCAACTCCGTCAACAACTTCAACAAAAGCACCATAATCAGCTAAAACTGAAACTTTACCTTTTACTTTATCACCTTCTTTTAGTTCTGTATCTAAAGATTCCCAAGGATGAGCACTTAATTGCTTAACACCTAATTGAATTCTTGATTTATCATCATCAAAATCTAAAATAACAACATTTAGTTTTTGATCTAACTCTAATATTTCGCTAGGATGATTTATTCTATTCCATGATAAATCTGTAATATGAATTAAACCATCAACACCACCTAAATCAATAAACACACCATAAGTAGTTATATTTTTAACAGTACCTTCAAGAACTTGACCTTTTTCTAATTGACCAATTATTTCTTTCTTTTGTAATTCAATATCAGCTTCAATTAATGCTTTGTGAGAAACAACAACATTTTTGAATTCATGATTTATCTTAACAACTTTGAATTCCATGTTTTTGTTAACATACTGATCATAATCTCTAATTGGTTTAACATCAATTTGTGATCCAGGAAGGAAAGCTTCTAAACCAAAAACATCGACGATCATCCCTCCTTTAGTTCTACATTTTACAAAACCTGTAACAACAGTAGATTGATCGTGAGCATCATTCACTCTTTCCCAAGCTTTTATAGTTCTTGCTTTTCTGTGAGAAAGAACTAATTGACCTGTTTTGTCTTCTTGAATATCAACTAAAACCTCAACTTTATCACCAACTTTTAAATCAGGATTATATCTAAATTCATTTAATGAAATGACACCCTCAGATTTAGCGTTAATATCAATTATAGCTTCTCTTTCTGTTAAACTAATTATAGTACCATCAATAACACTTTCATTATAAGTATCAACAAAATTCTCTTCAACTAATTTTTCAAATTCAGATAATTTATCGTCTTTAATTGTTTCAATTCCTTCTTCAAATAAATTCCAATCAAAATCTTTTAAAAATTCTTCTGGTGTTGGTTCATTAATTGAATTTTCTTCAATTTGATTTTCAATAACCTCATTGGCTAAAGTTTCAACAACTTCAACAACCTGGTTAGTTAAAGTTTCAACAACTTCTTTTTCAATTTTTACTTTTTTTGTGGATTTTGCTGGAGCTTTCGTCTTCACAGCTTTTGTAGTTTTTTTAACAGCTTTTTTAGGTTTACTGTCCTTTTTTTCTTCTGACATACCGAAAATTTGTATTCTAATTTAGTATAGATTAAAGGAATAAATTAGAAGAATTAATATTAATTAAAACCTTTTAACTATCTATACCAACCTGTTAAAAGGATTGCGAAAATAACATCAATTTATAGATAAAACAAATAATCTATAAATTTTTTAAAATTAAAGGATTTATGTATGAAAATAATTGTAATTCAAGTTCATCTAAAGTTAAATTATCAGTATTAATTAGAATAGCATCATTAGCTTTTTTCAAAGGGGAATGTTTCCGGTTAGTATCTTGATTATCTCTAAGCTTTATGTTATCTAAAACCTGATCATAAGTAATATTTCTATCAACCAAAAACAACTCATCAAAACGCCTTTTAGCTCTTAGTTCAGTTGTTGCTTCTAGAAAAAATTTTAATTCAGCATTAGGAAATACAACTGTACCAATATCACGACCATCCATTATAACTCCTTTACTATTTCCGAGAAAATGCTGAACATTTACCATTTGTTTTCTCAACTCATCGATAGTCGCAATTTCACTAACTAAGTTTGAAACCTCCAATGATCTTATATTAATTTCATATGGAACTCCATTTAAATGAACCTCAAAATTATTATTTTCTGGATTATTTCTAAAATCAATAGAAATGTTAGGAATATCATTAATCAATTTAAATTTATCAAAATGAGATGTAGAAATATATTTTTTTTTAATTGCATAAAAGGTTAATGCTCTGTACATAGCACCTGAATCAATATATATATAATTTAATTTTTTAGATATTCTCTTTGCTAAAGTACTTTTACCCGTCGAAGATGTTCCGTCAATTGCTATTATAATTCTATTTGACATTTAAATTTTTATAATTCTTAACATTTTGATTTGTAAGAGCAATATCTAAAACTTGTTTCATGTTTGAAACATAATGAAAAGTTAAGCCTTTTAAATAACTAGAATCAATTTCATCAATATTTTTTTTATTCTCCTTACACAAAATAATTTCTTTAATTTTAGCTCTTTTAGCTGCCAAAATCTTCTCTTTAATCCCTCCTACTGGCAAAACTTTTCCTCTTAAAGTAATTTCTCCCGTCATAGCTAACTTTGATTTAACTCTTTTTTGAGTTAATAAAGACACTAAAGAAGTTAACATTGTTATACCAGCGCTTGGCCCATCTTTTGGAGTTGCTCCTTCTGGTACATGAATATGAATATTGTGTTTAGTTAGTGCATTCAATTCGATAGATAAATCATTAGCATTAGATTTAATATACTCTAGAGCTATTGTAGCAGATTCTTTCATTACCTTACCTAAATTACCAGTAATAGATAAGTTTCCTTTCCCTCTTGAAAGTGCTGATTCAATAAATAAAATATCACCACCAAATTGTGTCCAGGCTAAGCCAGTTACTACTCCTGCAACTTCATTATTTTCATATTGATCTTTAGAAATTGATACTCCTAAAATTTTATCAATATCAGTTAAAGTTATTTCTGACGAGTAATCTTCTTCTAAAGCTATACACTTAGCAACATTTCTTATAATTTTTGCTATTTGTTTTTCCAACCCTCTTACGCCTGATTCTCTCGTGTAGCCTTCAATAATTTTTTCAGATGATAGTTTATTGATTTTTACAATATTTTTTGATAAACCATGTTCTTTAATTTGTTTTGGAATTAAATGTTTTTTAGCAATCTGATATTTTTCTTCAATAGTATAACCTGAAACATGTACTATTTCCATTCTATCTCGAAGTGCGGGTTGAACATTAGCTATATTATTAGATGTAGCAAGAAACATAACTTTTGACAAATCAAAACCTGACTCAATAAAATTATCATAAAAAGAGGTGTTTTGCTCAGGATCTAAAACTTCTAACATTGCAGAAGATGGATCACCTTGATTTCCAACAGAAAGCTTATCGATTTCATCTAAAACAAAAACCGGGTTAGAAGTTTTAGCTTTTTTTAAACTTTGGATAATTCTTCCTGGCATTGCCCCTATGTAAGTCTTTCTATGCCCTCTTATTTCGGACTCGTCTCTAAGACCGCCTAAAGATATTCTTACATACTCTCTCCCCAATGCTTCAGCAATTGATTTACCTAAAGATGTTTTACCAACTCCTGGTGGGCCATTAAAACAAAGAATCGGAGATTTCATGTCATTTCTTAACTTTAAAACTGCTATATGTTCAATAATTCTTTTTTTAACATCTTTCAACCCATAATGATCTCTGTCTAAAATTTTAGTTGCTCTTTTTAGATCAAAATTATCTTTTGAAAATTCGTTCCAAGGAAGCTCTAAATAAGTGTCTAAATAATTTCTTTGAATAGAATACTCAGCAACTTGAGGATTCATTCGTTGAAGTTTAGATAATTCTTTTTTAAAGTGATCATTAATATCTTTTGACCACTTTTTTTTAGTAGACTTAATTCTCATTTCATTAACTTCTTCGTCATAAGAAACTCCACCTAATTCTTCTTGGATTGTCTTTAATTGTTGATGTAAAAAATATTCTCTTTGTTGTTGATCTAAATCTGATCTTACTTTAGATTGAATATCGTTTTTTAATGAAAGTCTTTGTAATTCAACATTCATTTGTTTTAAACACATTAATGCTCTTTTTTTTAAATCACTTGTGTTTAATATTTTATACTTTTCCTCAACAGATAAATTCATATTAGAACACACAAAATTTACCAAGAAGGAATCACTTTGAATATTTTTAATTGCAAAAGAAGCTTCACTTGGAATATTTGGGTTTTCTTCAATGATTTTTAGAGCAATATCTGTAATAGAATCAATAGTTGCTTTAAATTCTTTGTTGTTTTTTTCTGGTTTTAATTCAACTATTTCTTTTACACTAGCAGTAATATATGGTTCTTCAGAAATGATTTGTTCAATTGAAAATCTTTTCTTTCCTTGAATTATAACAGTAACATTACCATCTGGCATTTTTAAAACTCTTAATATTTTAGCTACAGTTCCAGTTGAATGAATGTCATTTAAAGTGGGTGACTGTACTTTTGAATCAATTTGAGAAACAACACCAATCAATTTATCATTAGCATTAGAATCCTTTATCAATTTAATCGATTTATCTCTGGATGCAGTAATTGGGATCACTACACCAGGAAACAAAACTGTATTTTTTAAAGGTAAAATCGGTAGTTTTTCAGGAAGTGATTCCTTTGAAATAGCTTCTTCATCATCTGATGTCATTAATGGAATTAAATCTGAATCTTCATCAAGATTTTGCAATGACATCATGTCAAGATTTAGTATTTTAGTTTTGGACATAATTAACAATTAGGTCAATGTGTCATGTTGAGGAGTTAAAAACAAAAAGCTAACAGGTTAAATGGATGCTCAACAAAAAACATTTATTTAATTCATTAATATTTCAAGTTTCATGCCATAAAGGTTTAATAGTTTTTAATATTTATTCTTTTTAAAAGCAAAGCACCTGTTAAAAAAATAAACACAAAAACTAAAATAGAAGTTCTCATACTCCCCGTAATTTGATCTACAAAAGCAAATAATGTCATTCCAAAGACAATACTAATTTTTTGAGAAACATCAAAAAAGCTAAAATAAGATGTCGTATTATCAGTTTCGGGAATCATCTTTGAAAACGTAGATCTTGATAAAGCCTGAATACCGCCCATAATTAGTCCAACAAAAGCAGCAGCAATATAAAATTCTATGGGTTCAGTAATAAAATAGCCACCAATACATAGTAAAGCCCAAATCAGATTTAATAATATAAGAATCTGTATGTTTCCGAATTTTTCAGATAATTTTGAAGTTATCATTGCTCCAAACATAGCAATTAATTGAATTAATAAAATACTGACTATTAATCCAATAGTTTTCTCATCTTTTGGCCAGTTAACTTCCTGTTCTCCAAAATAAGCAGCGATTAACAATACGGTTTGAAGCGCAGAACTATAAACAAAAAATGCAATCAAATATTTTTTAATAACTATTATGTTTTTCAATTCATTCCAAACTTCTATAAGCTCTCTAAATCCATTCCAAACCACATCTTTAATAATTTTCTTTTTTTCGTTTTGATCCGGTAAGTGATAAAATGTATACTGGCTAAATAACATCCACCATATACCAACAGAAATAAAAGAATATCTCATTGCTATCAACTCTGGATTTTCACCTGATATTCCGAAATAAGAAGGATATAAAACCATCGATAAATCAAAAATTAATAATAATACACTTCCGAAATAACCCAATGCATATCCTTTAGCACTAATAAAGTCCTGCTGATGTTTAAGTGCAATATCAGGAAGATAGGAATTATAGAAAACCAAGCTAGCCCAGAAGGAAATTAAAGCAGTAAAATAAAAAAACAATCCAATATAAATATTATTTAGATCGAACCAATAAAGTCCAATACAGGATAATGATCCAACATAACAAAATGTTTTTAAAAAAGTTTTTTTATTACCCATATAATCTGCTATACCAGATAAAAGTGGAGTAATAAATGATAATATTACAAATGCAAAAGCAGTCAAAAAACTAATTAAAGCAGTGTTTTTAAAATTAAAACCTAAAAGTTCTATGTATAAATCATCAAAAAAAAGTGCTCCATAATAGATCGGAAAAACAGCCGAAGAAATTACTAAAGGGTAAGCAGAATTAGCCCAATCATATAATGCCCAAGCATTTAGCAATTTTTTATCCCCTTTTTTATATTGATTTTTTATCATTATTAAGTATCAAATGCAATATAGTTAATTGATATATGATTATATTAAAATTAATAATTATTTTCGCACTTGAAAAAGAGATGAGATTTTTAGCATTATTTATATTACTTATTGTCAACCAGGGTTGTGAAAACATCACAAATAACAATAAGAATACTTATGAAGAAAATAGCACGTATATATGTTCTAAATGCGGTTCGTCATTATATAATGAAAACGAACTTTTTCACGAAAATGATTCAAGTAAAGATTTTATTAATTCCATTGAAAAAAAAGTTAAATTTTTTGATACCCTTTATGGAAAAAGCTATGATTCAGAAAGCAATAAATCAAAAAGTGAACTGTTTTGCACGAAATGTGATAGTAAATTAGGTAACCTTATTTCAGATGATAAAGGACAAAGACATTGTATTGATAAAAATGCAATAATTTTAAAAAAATTAATTAGATGAAAAACATTAATCATACGTTTATTTTATTAGCACTTTTAGTTACAAGTATAAATTTCTCACAAAACAATGAAAAAATGATAAAAACAGATATGGAATGGAAGAATTCACTTGGTGAAATGAGCTATCAAGTGCTTAGAAACTCATACACAGAGAGGCCCTTTACTGGTGAGTATAATCTTCATTTTGAAAAAGGATCATATAATTGCAAAGGATGTAATCAAAAATTATTCGAGAGTAATGATAAGTATGAAAGTAACTGTGGTTGGCCAAGTTTTGACCAAGCAATTCCAGACAGAATAACCTACATAAAAGATTACTCTCTCAACATGAACAGAATTGAAGTTAAATGCTCAAAATGTGATGGACATTTAGGGCATGTATTCAATGATGGACCTAAAGAAACAACAGGAAAAAGATATTGTATAAATTCAGCTGCCTTGTCTTTTAATAAATAAATAATTATGGAAAAATTTGATTTAATAGTTTTAGGAAGTGGTCCAGGTGGATATGTAACTGCAATAAGAGCTTCTCAGCTAGGTTTAAAGACTGCAATAGTTGAAAAGGAAAGTTTAGGTGGAGTTTGTTTGAACTGGGGCTGTATTCCAACAAAAGCACTTTTAAAGTCTGCACAGGTTTTTGAATATATAAAACACTCTGAAGATTATGGAATAACAGTTGAAAATTTCGATAAAAATTTTGACGGAGTTATAAGTAGAAGTAGAAAAGTTGCTCAAACAATGAGCAAAGGAGTGAATTTTTTAATGAAAAAAAATAAAATCACGGTTTTTAAAGGTTTTGGAAAACTTTCTGAAAATAAAAAAATTAACATTATTGATCAAAATGGATCTGAAACTAAAATCTCAGGCGATAAAATAATTATTGCCACAGGAGCTAGGTCTAGAGAATTACCATTCTTAAAAAAAGATGGTAAAAAAATAATTGGTTATAGAGAAGCTATGACGCTTGGAAAGCAACCAAAAGATATTGTAATAGTAGGTTCAGGAGCAATTGGAATTGAATTCGCTTATTTTTATAACTCAATGGGAACTAATGTAACAATAGTTGAATATTTGGATAGAATTGTTCCTGTAGAGGATTCAGAAATATCGAAAGAGTTAGAGAAAAGCTTAAAGAAAAAAGGTATCCATATTTTAACTTCAACTGAAGTTGAAAAAGCAGAAATTAATAGTTCCAGTTCAGTTGATGTGACATTGAAGACATCTAAAGGTGAAAAAAGCATTATTAATACTGAAATTGTTCTAAGCGCAGTAGGAATTAAAACTAATATCGAAAATATTGGTTTAGAAGATCTAGGAATTAAAACTGAAAAAGATAAAATTTTAGTTGATGATTTTTACATGACCAATTTGAAAGATTATTATGCTATTGGTGACGTAGTTAAAGGTCAAGCACTTGCACATGTTGCCTCGGCAGAAGGAATATTGTGTGTTGAGAAAATTGCTGGACATGACGTAAATCCTTTAGATTATAATAATATTCCTGGCTGTACATATTGCAGTCCTGAAATTGCTTCAGTTGGTTATACTGAACAGCAAGCAATTGATAATGGTTATGAAATTAAAATTGGAAAATTTCCGTTTTCAGCATCTGGAAAAGCACAGACTTCTGGAAAAAGCGAAGGATTTGTAAAAGTAATTTTTGACGCTAAGTATGGAGAATGGTTAGGCTGTCACATGATTGGAGATGGTGTTACTGATATGATTGCAGAAGCTGTTGTTGGTAGAAAACTGGAAACTACTGGATATGAAATACTAAAAACGGTTCATCCACACCCTACAATGAGTGAAGCTGTAATGGAAGCTGTAGCTGCAGCATATGATGAAGTGATTCATTTATAATATCACTGATTAAAGCTTTCTATCGCTAAATCATAACTCTTAAGTCCAAATCCAAGAATAACCCCTTTGACATGTGAACTTAGAAAAGACTTATGTCTGAAATCTTCTCTTGAATAAGTATTTGAAATATGAACTTCAATAACTGAACACGAAATTGATCTAATAGCATCTCCTATTCCAACAGATGTGTGAGTATATGCAGCTGCATTTATAATAATTCCATCAAAATCGAAACCAACCTCTTGAATTTTATCTATAAGCTCACCTTCAATATTTGACTGAAAATAACATAATTCAAAATTATCAAATTTCGTTTTTAGTTTTTTAAAATAATCATCAAAACTCTGATCACCATAAATGTTTTGCTCTCTTTTACCTAATAGATTTAAATTAGGACCATTAATAATTTGTAATTTCATTGAAAATTATAAAGTTTAAATATAATATTTAATTTACATTTTAAAAGAAATAATGAAGTGGGAAAAATTAATTAAAGAATTTAAAAACTATTTGATAATTGAAAGAAATTTATCAAAAAACACAATTGACAGTTATTTATTTGATCTAAAAAAGTTAAAATTATTTTTAGATTCAAAAAATTCAAACAGTAATCCACTAAAGATTAATGAATCATTAGCCAAAGAATTTATATATCAAATATCAAAAAAAGTAAAATCATCTACTCAAGCTAGAACAATCTCTGGTATTAAAAGATTTTACGATTATATAATATTAGAAGAACTAATGAACGAAAATCCATTTCAAAATATAGAAACGCCTAAAATCGGCACTAAACTTCCCGTAACACTCACCACTGACGAAATAGATAAAATCATTAGTTGTATAGATGATAAATCTAAAAACAAACTTAGAAATATAGCATTACTTGAAGTTCTTTACAGTTGCGGATTAAGAGTGTCTGAGTTAATAACATTAAAAATTTCTGATTTATTTTTTAAGGAATCTTTAATCAAAGTTACAGGAAAAGGAAATAAAGAAAGGTTTGTGCCGATTAGTAATGAAGCTAAAAATTATATTGATAATTATATTATTCAAAAAAGAAATTTACATAAAATTAAAAAAGGTCACGAGGATACATTGTTTATAAATGAGAGAGGAAGTGGATTGACCCGAGTTATGATCTATTTAATTATTAATGATTTAAATAATATAGCGGATATTAAGAAAAAGATTGGTCCGCATACATTTAGACACTCATTTGCAACACACCTATTAGAAAATGGAGCTGATTTGATTACAATTCAAAATATGCTAGGGCATGAAAACATTATTACAACCGAAAGATACCTACACGTAAACAAAAAACATCTTGTAGAATCAATGAGTAAATTTCATCCAAGAAATAATATGTAAGTTATTTTCTTTCTATTAATCTAAATCCTTCACCGTGGATATTTTCAATTTCAAGTCTATCATCTTTTTGCAAATATTTTCTAATTTTAGCAATATATACATCCATACTTCTTGATGTAAAATAGTTGTCATCATTCCATATTTTTATTAAAGCTAATTCACGAGGCATTAAATCATTTAAATGATTTAAAAGCAACTTTAGAAGTTCGTTTTCCTTAGGAGACAATTTAACATCTTTATCATTATTATATTTAAGAATCCTTAATTTAGAATTGAATTTAAAATTTGCAAATTCGTAAAGAAATTTTGTATTATTATCAGAATTTGATATTTTTTTTCGTTTAAATATTGATTTGATTTTTAAAAGGAGAATGTCTGAATCAAAAGGTTTTGTCAAATAATCATCTGCTCCTAATTTATAACCTTTCAAAACGTCATCTTTTAAAGTTTTAGCAGTTAAAAAAAACAATGGAACATCTTTATTCAAATCCCTAATTTCTTTTGCCAAAGTAAAACCGTCTTTAAATGGTAACATAACATCAAGAATACATAATCCAAAACTATTTTTTTTAAATTTTTCAAGTCCCTCTATTCCATTTTTAGCTAAAGTAACATTGTAAGAATGCAATTTTAAAAAATCATTGAGAATAGCACCAAAATTAACGTCGTCTTCAACAAGTAAAATATTTTTATCGTTATTTTTCATATAATTTAAATATTAAGAGGCAATTTAATCACAAAAGTACTCCCTTCACCTTGAACACTATCAACATTAATTGTACCAAAGTGAAGATCAATTATTTTTTTTACGTAAGACAATCCTAATCCGTGTCCTTTTACATTATGAACATTACCTTTTGTTTCTCTATAAAATTTATCAAAGATCTTTTCTTTAACATCTTTACTCATACCCATTCCATTATCAGAAATTTTTATAAAAATATGACCTGATTCATTGTAAGTAGAAACTTTTATATTTGGTATGTCATTAGAATATTTAATTGAATTTTCAAGAATATTAACAACAACATTAACTAAATCCTCATGAGAACCCATAATATTGAAATGACTAGCAACTAGTTCATCAACAATTAAAGCATTTCTACTATTTAATAATAATTTTAAATGAACAAAAGATTCTTTAATAATGTCGTGAGTATTACAATCAATTTTTTTAATTATATTTTCTTTTTTTTCCAACTGAGATATTCTTAAAACATTTTCAACTTGGTGATTCATTCTTTCATTTTCATCTTTAATCATCATTAGATATTGCGATCTCTTTTTTAAATCATTTTTAACATTTACATTTTCAATAGCATCAATTGCTAATTTAATTGTGGCAATTGGAGTTTTGAATTCATGTGTCATATTGTTTATAAAGTCGGACTTGATTTCGGAAACCTTTTTTTGTTTTAAAATTTGAAATATAGTAGATGCAAAAGTTATAATAATAGCTAAAGTAAAAAGTAAAGAAAGTAAAATCAAAGTAGTTAAAGATGATCTTAAAAATACCTTTCTTTCTGGAAAAGCAATTACTAATTCAAATTCACTATTTCCATTTTCATTTACAAATAAAGGAGACTTATACTTTCTCAAACCTTCTAAATTCGTATAATTATCCGACCCAACTTTTGTAGCAAATGTTCCATTAAAAACTCTATACTGAAAAGGAATATCAATATCCCTATCCATTAATTCTCGCTGTAATAAAAGTTCTAATTCAATATTAGTTAATCTTCTATGAATTGGTTTTAAAGAAGCTAATTCCATAAATACTGATGCGTATTTAGCTTTATCCATTAAAGACAATCTTTCTACTCTTTGAAGTCTCTCTATTGAACTCATATTTTGCATTTCTCTATCAAAAGCTTCATCAATAATAGTAGTTGTCTTTATACCTTTATATTCAATAATTGACGATGTGTCTAATGATTCCTGATCGAAAAGCTTGGAAGACACGTTATAGTCTTCTTCTAAAATTCCATGAGAATAAATATAAGTTTGATTGGTATTTTCATTTCTATCAACGAATTTAAAAACAGCACTAAGTTGTGATTCCTTAGGAGAACCTATACTATCAATTAATTTTTGATAAACCGCAAGGTAATCTCTCATTTCTCTACTTTGTATTTGCTCAGAAACAGATTTTAAAGCTTGATTGATATTTAACGAGAATTGTCTTTCTTTATTATCAAGTGTAGTTTTAATCCAAAACCCCTGAACAAAAATAATTCCGACCAAAGCAAAAGTCATTATTGCAATAAGAGGGAAAAATATTTTTTTATTCATAATCTAATTAAACAAAAATAGAATTAAAATGATATATCAATGATGAAACTAATTTTCGATTTTCATTTACTGAACTATTTTCAAAAACATAATCAGCTAATGGTATTTTTTTTTGATCTGGCCATTGATTATTCATTTTCAACAAAACATCATCTTTTTTAACATTATCTCTTTTAGTAACTCTTTCAATTCTTTTATTGATATCAGAAATAACTAAAATATTATAATCGTTTGATTTGTAAGATCCTGATTCAAAAATCAAAGCCGATTCATATATGACAAAATCATTATTTAATCTACTTTTCCAATTCATAAAATCATTAAAAACTTCAGGATGAACAATAGAATTAATTTTATTCAAAGCAGATGAATCATTGAAAATCAGGTTTGAAATATATTTTTTGTTAATAAATCCATTAGTATAGGTAGAAGACCCAAAAAATTCAATCAATTTTACCTTTAAATCTTTTGAACTATTCATTAAAATTTTTGCCCTTGTATCTGAATCATAAACAGGAATAGAATTGCTTTTGAATTCTTTTGAAATTGTAGATTTTCCCGATCCGATCCCGCCTGTTAAACCAATTATTTTCATAAGTATTATTACAAAATTAACTGAAGTTTCATTAAAAGAATTTAATCTTTGTTAGTAGAAGAAACTATATCAATAATTTCTTGACTCACTCCTACGTTTGAAAAACCTCCATCATTATATAAATTTTGAAGAGTTACTCTTTTAGTTAAATCAGAAAAAAGAGTTACTGTATAATTTGCACAATCTAAAGCAGTAGCATTTCCTAAAGGAGACATCTTTTCAGCATAAGTAATAAAACCATCAAATCCAGTAACACCTTTTCCAGCTGTAGTTGGTGTAGGAGATTGAGAAATTGTATTAACCCTTACTTTTTTTTCTTTACCAAAAAAATATCCAAAGCTTCTAGCGATAGACTCTAAATAAGCCTTATTATCTGCCATATCATTGTAATTAGGAAAAACTCTTTGAGCAGCCATGTAAGATAATGCAACAATACTTGACCATTCGTTCATAGCATCGAGTTTATATAAACTCTGTAATAACTTGTGAAAAGAAACAGCAGAAACATCCCATCCTTTTCCAGTCCAGTCATGATTCAAATCAGTGTAATGTTTTCCTTTTCTTACATTTACGGACATACCTATTGAATGAAGAACAAAATCAATTTTTCCATCAAAAATTTCCATAGTTTGATTGATTAGATTTTCTAGATCATCGATTTTAGTGGCATCCGCAGGGATAAGTTTTGAATTTGTTTTTTTAGCAAGTTGATGAACATTCCCCATTCTAAGCGCTATAGGCGCATTAGTTAAGACAAATTCACCTCCTTCTTCAAATACTCTTTCAGCTGTTTTCCATGCAATTGAATTTTCATCTAAAGCACCAAAAATTATTCCTTTCTTTCCTTTTAAAAGATTATAAGACATATAAAATATTTTGTATAAATATAAGACTAATTAAGTAACTCCTTAGCATGTGTAATAGCTGAATCAGAAATTAAATCACCTGCTAACATTTTAGCAATTTCATCAATTCTTTCTTGATTACTGAGTTGCTTAACCATTGTTGATGTAGAACTTAAACTATTTTGTTTATAAACACTTAGTTGTTGATTACCTTTTGATGCTACTTGAGGAAGGTGTGTGATTGCAATAATCTGCATTTTTGAGCTCATTTCAAGCATCATATTAGCCATTGCATTAGACATTTCTCCAGAAACACCTGAATCAATCTCATCAAAAATCATTGTTGGAAGATTTAAATGTTTAGACAAAATTGATTTAATGGATAATAAAATTCTTGACAATTCCCCACCAGAAGCGATTTTAAATAATGGTGCATACTCTATACCTTTATTAGCAGAAAACAAAACCTCAATTTGATCAGAACCATATCTGTTAAAATCATCTATTTTTGAAAGCTTAAAATCAAAAGAAGCATTTTTCATTCCAAGGTCTAATAATAAAGACTCTAATTCTGATTTAAGCTTAGGAATTATCTTTTTTCTTGATATTGATATTTTTTTAGAAAGTTCTTGTAAATAATGAGTTTTCTTACTTATTGATTTTTGCAACTCATCAATATTAATTTCGACAGAACCTGACTCCTCTAATTTACTTTTAAGCTCTTGTTGTTTAATTATTAAATCACTTATTGAATTTACAGAATGTTTTTTTTGTAAATTATAAATAACATTAAGTCTTGATTCCATTTTATCGATTTCCGAATCATCATCACTAAAATCAAACGAAGAATTATTTAAGTCAAATTTAATATCATTTAACTCAATTAAAAGACTATCCAATCTGTTTTTAATAGGAGAAAAGTTATCTGAAATTTTTGAAATATTATTTAATATAGAATTTAAAGAAAATATTTTATTTTCAATACTGTCATCTGAAGAATACAAGATGTGATCAATTTGAGAAAAGGAAGATTTTATTTCTTCGGAATTTTTAAATAGCTTTAATTTATTTTCTATTATATCCTGTTCATCAATAACTAATTTAACATCATTTAATTCATTGTATAAATACAACAAATAATCGTTGTCATTTTTTAAACTCGTATTTAATCTAATTAACTTTTCTAGTTCAATTTTAAGATCTCTATAATTAATTAATGTATCGTTAAAGTTTTTAACAATATGCTGTTGTTCGGCTAAATTATCAATAAGAGAATAGAAAAAAGAATTATTAGAACTTGCTAAGGTTTGATGTTGAGTATGTATATCAATAAGTTTCTCTCCAACAGTTTTTAAAAAATCTAAATTTACAGGGCTATCATTGATAAAAGATCTTGATTTACCATTTGGAAGAATTTCTCTTCTTAAAATTGTTTGATCAAAATAATCAATATTATTTTTAACTAATAAACTTTGAATATTAAAATTAGATAAATTGAACTCTGCTTCTAATACACATTTCAAAGTTGAATTTTTTAATAAATTCTGTCCAGCTCTTTTACCAATAATTAGTGATAATGCGCTCAATAAAATAGATTTACCAGACCCTGTATCACCAGTTACAGTTGTAAAACCAGATAAAAAATCGATTTCAACTTTATCAATTAACGTGAAATTTTTTATTAAAACCTTAGTTAGCACTATTTAAATAATTAAATAATTAAATTAATAAAATTATCTAACACTATTCCATTTATTAGAAAAGAATGGAGAAAGATAATTTAAATCTGAAATAATGGAGGAAACATCAAAAAAAGATCCTCCAGAGTAAATGTCTTTAATTTCGTCTGATTTAGAATCAAAAATTATTTTAACAAGTATTGAGTTAGGATTTCTCTTTTGTAAAGGTTTTAAAGATGATATGGAAGATGCAATATTTTTCTTAGCAGTTAAGATATCCGAATACATTAAATCTAAACCATTAACATGATAATTATAGAAAAATTCAGAAAATTCAATAGAATCTTTCGAAGTTAAATATTCAATTAGCCAAAACTTATTTAATTTTCCACCATTATGAGAAGAATTCCATCCTGAAATATTATTTTGATTAGCATAATTTGAAATTGTTTTTGAAATATTATAAAAATTATTTCCAGAATTTAAAATATAGGAATCGCGATCTAATCCAATTATAATATTTAAATAAAAAGCCAATAATGAAGATAATTTTGATTCAAATTGATTTTCATTGAAAACTATTGGTTCATATTCAATATATTCAAATTGAAAGTTTTTTTCTAAAAAAGTAAAAATAGGTGTTGAGTATGAGGAATTCAAAACGGGTCTAGATGCTTGGAACTCAATATTGGCAACGTAATTATTATTTGAATAACTTTTTATAGAAAACAGAACGTTTAAATTAATTTTTTCAAATTCAGAATAATTATCATTTGACCAACTAGCATTATTAATAAAATTTGAAATAGAATTTTGTAAATTCAAAAATACAGAGTTATTGGTCTGATTTACAGATTCTGAGTTTACGATAATCTTACCATTAATTTCTTGAGAAAAAGAAAAATTAATGAATAAAATATTAATTAAAACTAAACTAATTCTTTTCATAAAAACCATCAATTAACTCGTTAAATATATCAATTGACACATCAATTTTAGATTTTAAATCGAATTTTTTCACTAACCCATTTTTATTTATGAAGGTAACTTTATTAGTGTCATGTCCAAACCCAGCACCTTTATCATTAAGAGAATTTAAAACAATAGCATCTAAATTTTTATTTTTAATTTTAATTAAAGCATTTTGAGTTTCATTATCTGTTTCAAGAGCAAAACCTACAAGAATTTGTTTTTCAGTTTTATTTTCACCTAAATATTTTAAAATATCAATATTCTGAATTAAATCAATTGATAGTAAACTATTGTTATGTTTCTTTATTTTTTTTATAGATCGGCTCTTTGGTTTAAAGTCTGAGACTGCAGCAGAAAGAATAGAAATATCAGAAAATTTAAAGTATTTTTTTGTCTCTAAAAACATTTCGTCAGCAGTAACAACATTTACTACTGAAATATTCTTATCTATTAAATTCAAACTAGTTGGTCCGGTAATTAGTGTTACTTCTGCACCTAAACTAGCTGCAGTTTTAGCTAAAGAGAAACCCATTTTACCTGATGAAAAATTACCAATGAATCTAACCGCATCTATGGGTTCATAAGTTGGACCTGCGGTAATTAATATTTTTTTATTATTTAACTTTAATTCTTCTTTAATATTGTTTATTATAAAATCTACAATCTCTTCAGGTTCTTTCATCCTACCTTCTCCCTCAAGACCACTTGCTAAAAAACCTGAACCTACAGGGATATGAATTTTTCCATGACTAATTAACTTTTTAATATTTTCTTGATTAGCCAGATTTTTATGCATATCCAAATCCATAGCTGGAGCAAAATACACTGGACATTTTGAAGATAAATATGTGGCTAGAAGTAAATTATCAGCTCTAGCTGAAGCCATTTTAGATAATGTATTTGATGTAGCTGGAGCAATTAAAAAAACGTCTGCCCATAAAGCTAATTCAACATGATTATTCCAAAGTTTATTTTTGTCATTTTTATCAAAAAATTCTGAAAGAACTGGTTTGTTTGATAAAGTAGAGAGAGTAAGCGGAGTAACAAAATCTTTAGAGCTAGATGTCATCAAAACTTGGACATTAGCTCCTTGTTTTTTAAAAAGTCTGACTAAATAAGTTGATTTATAAGCAGCAATACCTCCAGTAACTCCAAGCAAGATATTTTTACCACTTAGAATAGACATTTCTATTCTTTAATTTCAGTATTTCTAAAATATATTTTTTCATTTAACCAATTTTCAACAGCCATAGCGTGAGCTTTAGGGAGTTTCTCGTAGAATTTAGAAACCTCAATTTGCTCTTTGTTTTCAAAAATCTCATCCAAACTTTCAGTTGGACTAGCAAACTCTTCTAATTTATCTAATAATTCTTTTTTAATAGATTCGTTTATTTGAATGGTTCTTTTAGAAATAATTGAAATAGCTTCGTATATATTATCTGTTTTAGCTTCGATAATGTTTCTGTCGTAAGTGATAGTTTCTAGTGGTGCATCAGTTTTTTTAAAATCCATGTTTTTTGTTTTTACTGTACTGTACTGTTTTTTGCAAATGTAGTAATTTCTTCGTCTATAGTCTCAATCATTTTATTTGATTTTTCTATATATTTTGTTTCCGGATAAGTAACCATTAATTCCTTATGAATTTTTCTAGCCTGTTCAAATCTTTCAATTTTTTTTGAATCAATACTATTTACAGCTAATTCAAAAGAAGAATCAAGTAAATAAAACAATGCATCTTCTCTGTAAGGGGTTCCTGGGTAATCTGAAATAAAATCATCTAAAACAATTATTGCAGACTTATAGTCTCTAATTGTATTAAATTGTTTAGCAATTTCAAAAGCTTTATATTCTAGTTTTATTCTTAACTCTTGAACTAAATCATTTGCATCGGACATTTTTTCAGAACTTGGATAAGTATTTATAAATTCTTGAAGCTTTTCAATTGCAGTAAGAGTTTCTTTTTGATCTAAGCTAAAAACAGGAGAAGTTTTATAGTATGAATAAGCACCTAAATAAGCTGCCTCATCTACTTTTTGACTCAATGGATATGCCTTTATAAAGCTTTCAAACTGATAACCAGCATCAATATACTTTTTTGTATTTAGGAGTGAATTTGCATAGAAAAAAGTAACTCTTTCAGCTTGAGGCTTTCCTCTATATTGTGATTGTATTTGCTCAAATAGTCTAGAGGCTCTTCTAAATTCTTGATTGTCGTAATATTTTTCGGCAACTTCATACTTTAATTTAATGTCTTCACTTTTTAAAATTCTTTGAAACTCATTACAAGAAGTCAGGAATATTAAACAAAAAATAATTGGTAGTTTATTTTTTAAATGCATTTGGCAAATTTAGTATTTTTTTCTAAACGATTTAATAATCTTTTTTTATTTTGGAAATTGAATTTTGAATTTTAGTTTTTAATTGATTTGACACTGGAATCAATGGAAGTCTTAAATTATTTTGACATAAATTTAAAAATGACAAAGCAGCTTTAACGCCAGATGGATTACCTTCTTCAAATAAGAAATCTAGTAATGGCTTTATAATTTTGAATTTTGATACACATTCTGACACATTTTTTTCAAAAGACATACGAATTATTTCAGAAAACTCATTAGGAATACAACCAGCTACCACGGAAATCACTCCATCACCACCCATTAAAACACTCTGATAAGCAGTATCATCATCACCAGAAATAATTAAAAAATCATCTGGGCTATTTGTAATTAATTCTTTTACTTGATTTAAGTCACCAGATGCTTCTTTGATACCTATTATATTTTTAAACTCATTAGCTAACTTAATTGTTATTTCAGGAAGCATATTACAACCTGTTCTAGATGGAACATTATATAAAATTATCGGTAATGTAGACGATTTAGCTAATAAAGAAAAATGATTGTATAAGCCATTCATAGTCGGTTTATTATAATAGGGCGTGACAGAAAGAATAGCAGAATAACCAGTGAAATCAGTTTTTTTTAAATTTTTTAATAGATAATTTGTGTCATTTGAACCAAATCCTAAAACTAATGGAATACGATTATTATTGGCCTTTACAAAGGCTTGACGAGAAATCATTTTTTCATCATCAGACATTGTAGAACTTTCACCTGTTGTTCCTTGAACAACAATATATTTTATTCCATTGTTTATCAGAAAATCAACAATATTTTTAATCGCATCAAAATCTATGGAAAGATCATTTTTAAAAGGGGTCACAACAGCGACACCCGTACCTTTAAGTTTTTTTATTAAACTCATTATCTAATTAGTTTTAAATATTTAATTAATTCAGAATCAAATTCTTTAAATTTTTTCATTTTGTCTGAAAAAATTAAATCATTTAATCTGGAATCAACTGAGTTAAAACCTACTCTAAACTTAGCATTAACTTTTGAAGACAATAAAGTTAAAACATCACTAGATTTAAAAAAATTAATTAATAGATCATAATCATAGGAAATAAACTCTAAAGAATCTTTTCCTGTTAAATTTCCAGTATATGAAATTGATTTAGGAGTAATATTCATATTTGAAAAAATATTAAAGCCATTATCATTTTCTTGGAAAGTAATCAATTTTAAATCTTTTTCTTTCAAACCTATTTTATAAACTAACTTAATAAAGTTATTAACCTCAACAGGAAACATAGGATCAATTATACACCCTATTGTTTTAATTGGATTTGGTTTTATTCTAATCTGATTGTTTAAAAGTTCTAGTGACTTATTTATCTTTTTTTTAACAAGATTTTCATGTAGTGATTTAAATATCATATCTTTAAAGTACTGCTAAATTACATATTTAAGAATTGATTACTATTTTTTATAATAAAAAAATGAAATTGAAACTAATTGTTTTAATTATAACTTTATTAAGCTTTTCTTGTACAAATACAAGCTATAATATTTCTAATATTTCTTTTGAAGACAATATAAAAATTAAAGATTCAATTATAGATTTAGAAATAGAATTAATCATAAAACCTTATAGAAATAAAATTAAAAAATTAAAAAAAGTTATTGGATCTAGTAAGGAATCATATAGTATTCGTGATGGTAAATTAGAATCTACACTTGGTAATTTAATTGCTGATATTCTTTATGAAGAATGCAATCCTAAGTTCAAAGAAATTACATCAAAAAATATAGATTTTGCATTATTTAATTATGGAGGAGTTAGGGGAACATTAAATAAAGGAGATATAACTCAACATGATTTATTTACTATAATGCCATGGAAGAATTTAGCAACAGTAGTTAAAATTAAAGGTGAAAAGGTTGTTGATTTAATCAATTATTTTAATAATGAAAACCTCGCACACCCCAGTTCTAAAATAGAAATAGAATTTTTTAATAAAAAAGTTAAAAAAATCCTTATTAATAAAAAAGAATTTGAAAGTGATAAAGACTATTATGTACTAACATCAAACTTCTTACAAGAAGGTGGAGATAAAATGAATTTTTTTAAAGATCCCTTAGAATTATATAATCTTAATTTAAATCTAAGAGAATTATTAATCAAATCAATGACAAATAAGAAATTAGTTGAAAGCAAATTAGATAACAGAATTTTTAGATCAAAATGAAGAGAAGACACTTTTTAAAACATGTAAAATCCACCACAATTTTTGGATTAACTCTTCCTCTAATACCCTTAAATAGTAATTATAATAACGATATAAAAAAAATTACAATTTTACACACTAATGATGTTCATAGTCACATCGATCCATTTCCAAATAATGACCCAATAAATCCTAATAGTGGAGGCGTAATAGCTAGGTCAAATCTCATAAATTCAATTAAAAATGATAATCCTAATACTTTAATACTTGATGCAGGAGATGTTTTTCAAGGCACTCCTTATTTTAATTTCTTTGAAGGTGAAGTTGAATTAAAATTAATGAGTAAAATGGGCTATAATGCATCTACATTAGGAAATCATGAATTTGACAATGGAATTGAAAAGCTATCTAAATCATTAAAACATGCTGATTTTTCATTTATAAATTCAAATTATAGTTTTAAGAATACTGCACTTGAAAATAAAATTAAAAAATATCAAGTTTTTAATGTTGATGGTATAAAAATTGGAGTTTTTGGACTTGGTATAGAATTAAATGGATTAGTTGAAAAAAAATTATATAATGGAGTAAAGTATTTAGATCCTGTTGAAATTTCAAAAGACATTACTAATGAATTAAAATTTAATCAAAATTGTGATTTAATTATATGCCTTTCACATTTAGGTTTTTCATATTCAAAAGATGAAAATTTAATGTGTGATTTAATATTAGCTAAAAAAACTAGAAATATCGATTTAATCATTGGAGGACATACACATACGTTTTTAGAAAAACCAATAGAGATTAAAAATTTGGATAATAAAAATGTTTTGATCAACCAAGTTGGATGTTTTGGAATAAATCTAGGAAAAATTGATTTCTATTTTTCAAATGATTCAGGAATACAAAAATCAGAAAACATCAAGGTTTAAAAATTAGAAGTTTATTGAAATCCTGTTCCGAAATTATGTCGACCCCCAAATCTTCAGCTTTTTTTAATTTACTTGGGCCCATTTTATCACCAGCTAATAAATAATTTGTTTTGGAACTAACAGAACTAAGATTTTTTCCGCCATTTATTTCAATTAAATTTTTCAACTGATCTCTTGAATAACCTTCAAAAACTCCTGAAACTACAAAAGTTTTATCATTGAAAACATTAGTGACATTGGTTTTAATTTCGGAATGAAACTGCAATCCGACTGTTTTAAGTTTTTCAATATTAATAATATTTTTTTCATTCTTAAAAAAATTAACTACACTTTTTGAAATTCTTTCTCCGATTTCATCAACCAAAAGTAATTCGTCATAAGTTTGAGAAATTAAATTATCAATGGATTCAAATTTTTTTGCAAGATTTTTAGATACAGTCTGACCAACATGTCTAATACCTAATGCAAATAAAACTCTTTCAAAAGGTACTTTTTTAGATTCATTTAGTCCTTTAAAAACATTCTCTACTGATTTTTCAGCCATTCTTTCTAAACTGAGTAAATCCTCTTTTTTTAATGTATACAAATCAGCATAATTTGTTATTAATTTGTTTTGAAACATTAATTGAATAGTCTCATTACCTATTCCGTTAATATCCATTGCTTTTCTTGATATAAAATGTTGTATTCTTCCAGTAAGCTGAGGAGGACATGAATTAAAATTTAAACAATAATGATGTGCTTCTGATTCGTTTTTAGATAAATCAGCTTGACAAGAAGGACATTTGTTTATAAATAAAATTCGATTTGAATCAAGATTTCTTTCATCAAGTTGAACATCGACAATTTTCGGAATAATCTCTCCTCCTTTTTCAATTAGAACATGATCATTTAAATGTAAATCAAGTTTATTTATTTGATCCTCATTATGAAGAGAAGCTCTCTTTACTATTGTACCCCCTAATAAAACTGGATTTAAATTTGCAACAGGTGTTATAGCACCTGTTCTTCCAACTTGATAACTTACAGATAATAACACAGTTGATACTTGAAGTGTTTTAAATTTATATGCTATTGACCATCTTGGGTACTTTGAAGTGAATCCTAATATTTTTTGATAATCGATTTGATTGACTTTAATAACTATTCCATCAATTTCAAAATCTAAATTATTTCTTTTATGATCCCAATCATTAATAAAATCAAAAACCTCATCAATAGTATTACAAAGCTTATATGAATCAGAAACATTAAAACCCCATTTTGAGGATGAAATCAAATTATCATATTGAGTTTTAGATTCATCGAATTCCGAAACTACTTGATATAAAAAACATTTCAATGGTCTTCTAGCTACTTCAGCACTGTCTTGCAACTTTAAACTTCCTGAAGCAGTATTTCTAGGATTCATATAAGGCTCTAAACCATTATTAGTTCTATCAATATTCATTTTATTAAAGTCATTAAGTTCAATAAATATTTCTCCTCTAATTTGAAATTTTGAGGGGTAATCCCCATTTAGCTTTAATGGAATTGTTTTAATAGTTTTAATATTCTCAGTCACATCATCACCTTGAACACCATCTCCCCTTGTTACTGCTCTAACTAAAACACCATTTTCATAAGTTAGATTTATTGAAACGCCATCAAACTTAAGTTCACACAAAAAATTTAAATCATTATCAGGGATTTTCTTTAATATTCTAGAATAAAAACTATCTAAATCTTTTTTAGAATAAGAATTATCTAAGGAATACATCGGATAATCATGCTTGATATTATTAAAGTTTTTAGAAACCTTTCCACCTACTCTTTGAGAAGGGGAATTAATATCAAAAAATTGTGGAAATTTTGATTCAAGATCAGTTAATTTTTTTAACATTAAATCAAATTCATAGTCACTTATTATTGGAGCATCTTTTACATAATAAAGGTGAGTATGCATGTGTATTTCATCTCTTAAATTTTCTAATATTTTTTGATTTAAACTCATTTCTTAATTCCCTTAATCATTCTGTTTTTTAGTCTAAAATCCTTTTTAAGTTGAATATCGTAAAATCCGTTATCTTTTAAAAGTTTTAAAACTTCTTTAGAAAAATTTTCATTTATTTCAAGATATAAAAAACCATTTGATTTTAAATTAAAAATTGCAAATTCCAATATCTTTTTATAAAAATATAAAGGATCATTATCTTCAACAAAAAGAGCACTGTGTGGTTCAAATGATTTTACATTATTAGATATTAATTTTTTTTCGCTATTAGTTATATATGGTGGATTTGAAACCAACACATCAAACTTATCATTTAAAAATTTGGGTTTAGTTATATCGGAAACTTCAAACAATACTTTGACATTGTTTAAAATTGCATTTTGATTAGCAATTTTTATAATATCATCATTAAAGTCCCAACCTGATACGTTACAATTATTTAAGTTTTTCGACAAACTAATAGCAATACATCCACTTCCCGTACCAATATCTAATATATTTTTATTTACATGCGTATCATTAATAATCCAATTAACCAACTCTTCTGTTTCAGGTCTTGGAATTAGTACATTATTATTCAATTTGAAAACTAAGTCCATGAAATTAGTTTCTCCAATTATGTATTGAATTGGCATATCATTCATTAATAAATCAATTGAATTTATAAGTTTTCGCTCTTGAATTTTAGAAATATTAAAATTTGAATTCAAAATATAATTCATTCTACTAAAATTGCAGTAATGCTCAATTAACCAGAAAAAAAACTCATCAAGTTCATTAGTTTCAATTTTTGAACTTAATTTACTTTTAAATAAATTATTAAAGTCTAATAATGTCATTATAAATCTTTTATCATCCACACAGGACATGAACAATGACCTGTGTTTCCTAATGGGCTATCTAAATATCTAAACCCTTTTTTGAGATATAATTTTTGGGCATTGTTCATATTATGCATTGTTTCAATATAACATTTTTCAAATCCGTGTTCAATTGCACTTTTTAAACACAAATCAATCATTAAACATCCTAAACCTTTTCCTCGTGCCTCAATTGAAAAATACATTTTCTGAAGTTCACAAATATTATCATTGGAATTCTTGAGTTTTGAAATTCCTGCTCCACCAAGTAAAGAATTGTTTTTTAATATTACAAAATATGAACTTTTATGATTATCGTAGGCTTGAAACATCTTTTTTAACTCTGGATCTGCCAATGCAGTTCCTGTCTCTGGAACATCAAATTCTCGCATAACACTAGATAAAACATTGTGTAATTTTTGATTGTCTTTCTTCTTGATTTTCCTAATAAAAAATTCATCTTTCAATTTCATATTTTAAAAGTATTTTTGTGTTGTGAATATACGTCATATATACTTTAGTAAAAATTTGTAATTTATTTATGAAGACACTTGAAAAACATGAAAAGTACATGTCAAGATGTATCTATCTTGCAAGAAATAATGAATCAAAATATTATCCTAATCCATCTGTAGGATCTATAATTGTAAAAGATAATATAATTATTTCTGAGGGGACTACGTCCAGTTATGGAGGAAATCACGCAGAAGTCAATGCAATCAATAATGTTAAAAATAAAAATGATTTAAAGGGAGCAACACTATATGTAACTTTAGAACCTTGCTCTCATTATGGAAAAACACCCCCTTGTGCTGAGTTAATATATAAAAATCAAATAAGTAATGTAATTATTGGTACTAAAGACATAAGTTCAAAAGTAAATGGAGATGGAATTTTGTTCCTTAAAAATAAAGGGATTAAAGTAACAGTTGGTGTCTTAGAAAACAAGTGTAATGATCTTCATAGAAATTTCCTTCATTTCAACAAATATAAAAGACCATATATAATATTAAAATGGGCAGAAACCATGGATAACTTTATTGCTCCTTTAAACAAAAGTGAGAATAAACCTTTTTGGATAAGTTGTGTTGAAAGCAGACAACTAGTTCACAAATGGAGATCAGAAGAGCATGCAATATTAATTGGACATAATACTGTTATTAAAGATAATCCATCCTTGACTGTTAGGCACATAAACGGAAATAATCCTTTAAGAATAATATTAGATGATAAAAAAACATTAAATAAAAATTTTAATGTTTTTAATAATGAATCTATGACAATTGTAATTAGTGATTTTTCTAGTAAAAATAATATTGGAAAATATCTATGCGAAATTCTATATAAAAACAAAGTTCAATCAATAATAATCGAGGGTGGTAAAAAAACTTTAGAAATATTTATTAAAAATAATATTTGGGATGAGGCAAGAATATTTAAGAATGAGTTAAATCTAAATGATGGAGTGCTTAGTCCAAAGATAAATGGAGTAGACAAATCTAAATATAAAATTGGAAAAGATGAACTTAGAGTTATTTATCCAAATTAATTTTATTCAAAAGAAAATTAGGACATCTAATAGGCTTTTTAGTCTTAGAATTTAAAAAAATTAATTTTGTATATCCTCTTGTTATCAAATCATCATTTCTAATAATTTCATATTCAAATTCAATCATATAAGAGGGTAATCGCTTTAATTTTGTTGTTAAGATTAATTTGTCATCAAATAATGCAGGCTTTCTAAAATTAATTTTTATATCAATAACCGGAAGCATAATACCATCATCTTCCATTTGTTTATAAGAAATTCCTATTTTTTTTAACCAAGCAATTCTTCCAATCTCAAAGTACTTAACATAATTTCCATGGTATACAAAAGACATTTGATCAGTTTCACTATATCTAACACAAATCTCAGTTTTATCTTCCAAAAAATATAAATTAAAAGTTTATTTTAGCTAGATCATAATATGAGCAAAAAATATTTAATATTCAATAGCAAAATGATTTTTTTTTAATAAAAATTTGCACATATTTGTTACTAGTTAATTATCAATAAAATTTGACCAAGTTTTATTGACTTTACAACATCAAAAACCAAAAATAAAAATGATTACAGCTGAATCTGTTTGGACAAACTGTCTTAAATTTATAAAAGACAATATACAGATTCAAGCCTATAAAACATGGTTTGAACCAATCAAGCCAATAAAGTTTGAAAACAATGTACTAAGTGTTCAAGTTCCAAGTAAATTCTTTTATGAATGGCTTGAGGAACATTATGTGAAATTATTAAAATTAGCATTAAACAAAGAACTTGGAGAAAATGCCAGATTGATTTATGTTATCAAAATGGAAAATACTTTTGGCAATCTAAGCCCATTTACAGAAAAAATTCCTAGTCAGTACAAAACTCATTTGCCATCTCAAAAAGTTGACCTTTCAATAAGTAATCTTCAAACTGAGCTAAGAAATCCATTTGTAATTCCAGGAATTAAAAATCTTAAAATTGAATCACAATTAAATCCTAATTATACTTTTGAAAATTTCCTTGAGGGTGATGCTAATAGACTTGCAAGATCTGCTGGTTTAGCAGTTTCTAACAAACCTGGAGGTACATCTTTCAATCCTCTTTTAATTTTTGGTGGAGTTGGTTTAGGAAAAACACATTTAGCACACGCAATTGGCGTTAATGTAAAAGAAAAATTCCCAGAGAAAACAGTGCTATACATTTCTGCTGAAAAATTTACACAACAATACATTGATTCAGTTAAAAAGAATAACAGAAATGATTTTATACATTTCTATCAAATAATAGACGTTTTAATTATCGATGATGTTCAGTTTTTCTCTGGTAAAACAGGAACTCAGGATGTGTTTTTTCACATCTTCAATCATTTGCATCAAAATGGCAAACAAGTTATTTTAACATCTGATAAAGCTCCAGTTGATATGCAAGATATTGAACAAAGACTTCTCTCAAGGTTTAAATGGGGATTGTCTGCTGAACTTCAAAGACCTGACTATGAAACTAGAGTTTCTATCTTAAAAAACAAACTTTATAGAGACGGAGTAGAAATCTCTGACGAGGTAATTGACTATGTTGCAAAAAATATAAAAGTTAACATAAGAGAACTTGAAGGTGCTGTAATTTCTTTAATAGCACAATCATCATTTAACAAGAAAGAAATTACTATTGAATTAGCAAAAGGTGTTGTAGAAAAATTTGTTAAAAATACCAAAAGAGAAGTTTCTATAGATTATATTCAAAAAATAGTTTCTGAATATTTTCAAATGGATGTTTCAACTCTACAATCAAAAACAAGAAAAAGACATATAGTTCAAGCAAGGCAATTAGCAATGTTCTTTGCAAAAAAATTCACAAAAGCATCACTTGCAAGCATAGGATCTCAAATAGGTCGTAGAGATCATGCTACTGTCCTTCACGCATGTAAAACAGTCGACAATTTGTCTTTTACAGACAAACAGTTCAGAAAATACGTGGAAGATTTATCTAAAAAATTTACGGTATAACAATAGGAAACAATGAGCTTTGGAAAACTTTACCTTGTTCCTAATAAGCTTGGTAAGTCTGAACAAAACGAGTTTCCTGAATTTCATAGAACTTTAATTAAAAATATCAAATATTTCATTTTTGAAAATGAAAAACCAGGAAGAGCCTTTATAAAAGATATCAATCCGGATAAAAAACAAACAGAATTAAATATTTTCATTTTAAATAAGCACACTGTTGAAACCGAAATAAATAGTTTTTTAAATCCGTGTTTAAACGGAAATGATATTGCTTTAATATCTGATGCAGGATGTCCTGGTGTAGCTGACCCAGGATCTGAAATTGTAAAAATAGCACATCAAAACGAAATTACAGTTATTCCTCTTGTAGGTCCTTCTTCTATAGTACTAGCTTTAATGGGTTCAGGTATGAACGGACAAGATTTCAAGTTCAATGGTTACCTTCCTATTGATAATAATGAAAGAAAAAAGAAAATAAAAGTTTTAGAAAAAACATCGCTAGTTACAACTCAAATTTTTATGGAAACCCCATATAGGAATAACAAGTTTCTCTCTAGTCTAATGAATATTTTAAAGCCAGACACAAAATTGTGCATAGCTTGTGATTTAACTTTGAAAACTGAATACATTAAAACTAAAAGAGTTGATGATTGGAAATCAACTAAAATTAATCTCAATAAAAGACCAGCAATTTTTTTAATTCAGAGTGATTAAACTTTTGGCTTTCTCACAGCTTCTACCATTGAAAGGTCAAAATTTTTAAAATATTTAATGTATTTAGAGATTGAAGTTCCAAAAGCATCATTTTTATCATCTTTTCCAGTGGATCTTAAATATTTTTTTACATTTCCAGGTCCGGATAAATGAGCAGCAGCTAATATACCAGATTCAGTAATTTCAGTTCCGTTAATTATTGATCCAACAAACCATTTAATGTCTTTTCGTAATATCCACTTATTTCTCTGAACATTTATCAAAAAAACTCTTTCTTGGAGCTCTGGATTATTTATAAAGTTATTAGAATTTTTAATCTTATACATCTTAAGAGTATTCAAATTAAATTGGTACTTACCCATGAAACCAAATTTATTAAGACGGCTATAACTTCCAGTAGACTCTTTGAAGCCAAGTAACTCTTTAAAACCATTGAAATCATTGATTAGAAAAACATAATTAGGAACTTCAATAGTTGTTTCATTTAAAACTATATATTCAATATCAATGTATGAGCTGTCAAAATTTTCGGTAGTGTTAGTAGAGATAAATGAAGTGCTGAAAATAAAAAGAATTGAAAGCACTAAATTATTTTTGAAAATACTATACATTGTTACTGTAATAAGATAAAGTCAATTTTTAAATATTCGGCAAACATACATAAAAATTTAATTATCTGTTAATCAGTACTTTATCTTCTTATGTTGTTTTTTCTAAGCCAACTTGTATACTGACGTTTATTTTTATTGTGCTGCCTGTAAGTTTTAGCAAAAATATGATATCCAGGCCTCTTAACATCTGCTACAAAAAATAAATAATCATTATTTTCCATGTTCAAAACAGATTCAATTGAAGAGAAATCCGACATATAAATTGGACCTGGAGGTAAACCTCTATTCAAATATGTATTATATGGAGATTTTATCTTAAGGTCTTTGTACAAAACTCTTCTAATTTTTTTATCAAAACCTTTCGTTTTCTTTATAGTATAAACAACAGTTGGGTCAGCTTGTAGTCTCATACTTTTTTTTAATCTATTGAAATACACACCCGAAATAGTAGGTCTTTCATCAACTTTTGGTGTTTCTCTTTGAACTATTGAGGCTAAAACCGAGACTTGTATAGGGGATAGATTTAGTGCATCGGCTTTCTTTTTTCTAGAACTGTTCCAAAACAAATTGTATTGATTAAGCATTTTGTCTCGAAACTGGTCTGCACTTGTGTTCCAATAAAATTCATAAGTATTAGGTAAGAAAATTGCAAAAACAGACTCAGGATTCAAATTATTTGTTTTTAAAAATAATTCTTCGTTAAATGAATTAATTAAACTTAAACTATCAGATTCTATATAATTAGAAACTTTTGAAGCTAAATTCTCCAACCTTTCAATATTGTTAAATATTACATTGACTGGAATATTATTGAATCTCAAAGAATTTATAATTTCTTTATTTGAAAAACCTTTCTTTATTTCATATTTACCTGCTTTTATATTTAGTACATATTTAGTTTTATAGGCTGCATCAAAAAAAGTAGATGAATCTTTTAAAAAAGGAGAGATTTGTGTTTTTAAATTATTTAAGCCTGACCCCGTTGGAATGTATAAAAAAATTTTCTCTTCATTAAAACTTGTGTTTTCAGCATAATAAGTATTATAATAGTTATAAGTAAACGTTACAGCTAAAAACAAAAAACATGCAACTCCTAACCAAATTATAAATTTATATAATGATTTATTTTCCATCATTTAAATTTGAATTTCACCACTATAAACCATTTTTACGTTTCCTGTAAGTTTTATATTATCATAACCTTTTGAGCATTTATTAAATTCTACTGATAAATCCCCTCCCCTTGTTGCTATTTTTAATTTATTTAAAGAAGTTTTATTTAATTCAAACATTGCTAATGCTACAGCTGTAACTCCAGTTCCACAAGAAAGTGTTTCATTTTCCACTCCCCTTTCATAAGTTCTTACAGAAAATTCAGATTTAGAAATAACCTGAACAAAATTTACATTAACTCCATTATTTTTAAAAATTGAGTTATTTCTTATTAATCTACCTTGACTAAAAACATCAATGTTTTCAATATCACTAACTAACTTAACATAATGAGGAGACCCTGTATCAAGAAATAAATCATTTCCATAAATTATAATGTCATTGACAGGTTTCATCGATAAAGTTATTTGATCATCATAAATCAATGCGTCATGTAAACCATCAAATGCAGTAAAAACAGTTTTATTTTTAATTATATTAATGTTTTGAGCAAATTTAACAGAGCATCTTGCTCCATTTCCACACATAGAACCTAAATTACCATCAGAATTATAATAATTCATTAAATAATCTGATGAATCTGAGGGGTTTATCAATATCAAACCATCACAACCAATTCCAAATTTACGATCACACAGCTGTTTAATTAAAGAAATGTTTTCAGATGGAAAAGATAAATCAGTGTTATCAATAATTATAAAATCATTTCCTGTACCTTGATATTTTTGAAATTTGATTATCATCTAATATTAAAATACGAATATATAAAAAAGTATAAGGTGTTAAAAAGTAGTTAAAATATATTTTACTAAATTTTAAAAATATAATTTTGAGAAAAATATAATTATGAGAAAATTAATATTAACTTTTTTTGTTTCACTAGTTGGTGGATTTTTAGCATTATCCATTCACAACCTTTACTATGATCATTCAAATAATAATATAATTGAGGAAAAGGACAACAGTGTTAACATCTCATTTAATCCATCATCAAGCAATAACATATTACCATCTAGTGATTTTGTATCTGCTGCAGAAAAAACAATACATTCTGTAGTTCATGTGAAAAACACTAGTGTTTCTAGAGGAAACTCATCTTTATGGGATTATTTTAATGATCAGGGAGATAGAACTAAAGTTGGAATGGGTTCAGGAGTTATAATTTCAGAAGATGGATATATAATTACAAATAATCATGTAATTGAAAATGCTAGTACGATAGAAATCACAACAAATGACAATAAGACATATACTGCTGAACTACTTGGTAGCGACGAAGTTTCAGATATTGCTGTATTAAAAATTGTTGGAGAAGAATCTTTTCCTTACATAAGGTTTGCGGATTCTGATCAAACCAAAATTGGTGAGTGGGTACTGGCTGTGGGCAATCCTTTTAATTTAACTTCAACTGTGACAGCAGGAATAATAAGTGCAAAATCAAGAGATTTAAATGATTTTGATTCCAAAAATCAATCATTTATTCAAACTGATGCTGCTGTCAATTCAGGAAATAGTGGTGGAGCATTAGTTAATACCAATGGAGATTTAATAGGAATAAATACAGCTATAACAAGTGGAACGGGCGGATTTGTAGGATATTCATTTGCAGTACCCAGCAATGTAGCTAGAAAAATTTTTGAAGATATAATTGAGTTTGGAAATGTACAAAAAGGACTACTTGGTGTAACTGGATTTGGATTAAACTCAAAATCTGCTAATGAACTGAATATCGATCTGACAGAGGGTTTTTATGTAAATGATATTGAATTAGAAATGGGAGCTGCCAGAGCTGGTATAAAAAAAGGTGATGTAATTATTAGCTTGGATAATATGAAAATTGAAAAATTCTCTGACTTATCAGGTTATTTAAGTACTAAAAGACCTGGTGATAAAATTTCTGTAGGAATTATTAGAGATTATAAAAACATTAAATTGAATGTGACTTTAGAAAAAAATAACAATGTAAATTTTTTAGGAATGCAATTAAAAAACATGACTAATGATGAATTAAAGACTTATAAGATTACTCATGGTTTAAAGGTTTCTAACTTAAGAAACAGTTCTCTTTACAGAATGGGTGTGAAACCAGGTTATGCATTAACAGAAATTAATAATACGCAAATCAAAAAAACTGAAGATCTTTTAAATTTCAATTCATCAATAAAAATAAATCAAATGATATTTGTAACACCTAACGGTGAAAAAGAAAGGCTTATTTTTGAATAATGATGAGAATTGATATAATAAGTGTTCTTCCTGAACTAATTGAAAGTCCTTTTAATGCTTCAATATTAAAAAGAGCAATTGATAAAAAATTAATTGAAATTAACTTTCATGATCTAAAGGATTATGCTTCAAGTAAAAGAAGACAAGTTGATGATTATCAATTTGGTGGTGGAGCTGGGATGGTTATGATGATTGAACCCATAAAAAAATGTATTGATTTATTAAAAAAAGAAAGAACATACGATGAAGTGATTTACATGACACCTGATGGAGAAATGTTAAGTCAAAAAATATCTAACAGATTATCATTGAAGGGTAATTTCATTATTTTATGTGGGCATTATAAAGGTGTGGATCAAAGAGTTAGAGACAGTTTAATAACTATGGAAATTTCTATTGGTGATTATGTTCTCTCAGGTGGTGAACTACCAGCGGCAGTACTATGCGATTCAATAATAAGATTAATTCCAGGTGTTCTTGGAGATGAAACTTCTGCATTAACCGATTCATTTCAGGACGATTTATTAGCACCTCCTGTGTACACTAGACCATCTTCGTTTGACGATTTAGAAGTTCCTGAAATTCTTCTATCTGGAAATAAAGCAAAGATTGAGCTTTGGAGGGAGGAAAAAGCTTTAGAAAGAACAAAAAAACTAAGACCAGATATTTTTAACTGAATTCTTTCTAAAAATAAAAAAAATATGTAATTTCGCATTCGATTTATTATAACCACTGACGATAATCGTGAATGTTATACTAAATAAATTTAAAATCTTATCAAAATGGAATCTTTAATAAAATTCGTACAAGATGAATTTGTAACCAAAAAAGAAATCCCAACATTCAAATCCGGAGATACAATAACAGTTTATTACGAAATTAGAGAAGGAGATAAAGTCCGTACTCAGTTTTTCAAAGGTATTGTGATTCAAATCAAAGGAACTGGTCTTACTAAAACTTTTACAATAAGAAAAATGTCTGGTACAATTGGAATTGAAAGAATATTCCCAATTAATTTACCTGCCATCCAAAAAATAGAAGTTAACAAAAGAGGAAGAGTTAGAAGATCAAGAATTTATTACTTCAGAGAATTAAGAGGTAAAAAAGCGAGAATAAAAGAAATTAAGAGATAATTTATTTCCCTAAACTTCATGAAAAAAATTATAGTAAAAAATCCAGTTGTTGAGTTGGATGGAGATGAAATGACTAGAATTATTTGGGATTTTATAAAAACTAAATTAATTCTACCTTTCCTTGAAATTGATATTAAGTATTTTGATTTAAGTGTAAAACATAGAGATTTTACAGATGATCAAGTCACTATCGATTCAGCTGAAGCTATAAAAAAATATAATGTTGGTATAAAGTGTGCGACAATAACTCCAGATGAAGAAAGAGTTGTAGAATACACTCTGAAAAAAATGTGGAGATCTCCTAATGGAACAATAAGAAACATTGTTGGAGGAACGGTTTTTAGAGAACCTATAATAATGAAAAACGTGCCTAGATACGTTCAAGGTTGGACTAAACCAATCTGTATTGGTAGACATGCTTTTGGTGATCAATACAAAGCAACAGATATAGTGACTCATGGTAAAGGAAAATTAACAATGACCTTCACACCTGAAAATGGAGACAAACCTAAAACTTGGGAAGTGTATAATTTTCAAGAAAACGGAGTAGCAATGAGTATGTACAATATTGATTCTTCAATTTATGGATTCGCTAGATCTTGTATGAATCAGGCTCTTACAAAAAAATGGCCATTATACTTATCTACAAAAAACACTATTTTAAAAGCATATGACGGACGTTTTAAAGATGTTTTTCAAGAAGTTTTTACTAACGAATTTGAAAATAAATTTGAAGCTGCTGGAATAACGTATGAACACAGGTTAATTGATGATATGGTTGCAGCTGCAATGAAATGGAGTGGTGGATTTGTATGGGCATGTAAAAACTATGATGGTGATGTTCAATCGGATACAGTAGCCCAAGGATTTGGATCATTAGGCTTAATGACATCAACTCTTGTTACTCCTGATGGTAAAACAATGGAAGCAGAAGCTGCACACGGAACAGTAACTAGACATTATAGAGAACACCAAAAAGGGAATGAAACTTCTACTAACCCTATAGCTTCAATATTTGCATGGACCAGAGGTCTTTCCCACAGAGGAAAACTTGATAATAACTCAGAACTTATCGATTTTTGTAAAACACTTGAAACTGTTTGTATTCAAACTGTTGAAAATGGTCAAATGACAAAAGACTTAGCTGTACTAATTCATGGCAAAGATTTAAATAGAACACATTATTTAAACACCCAAGAATTTTTAGACTCTATTAAAAAAGGATTAGATTCTAAATATAAAAACTAAATTTATTGGCATATTTCTTGATCTAATTGAATTAAATAAATCTATTTAATTAAAATTTTAATGCTTAAAAAGTTTTTATTTATACTTCTCTATTTATCGATAAACTTAATTTATTCACAAGATAAATTTACATTAAGCGGATATGTCTTAGATGAAAATAGTAATGAATCTATAATTGGTGCTAACATAATTATTCCAAGCATTAACTCCGGAACAATTACAAATACTTATGGATTTTTCTCAATAACACTTCCTGAAAAAAATTATGAAATTCAAATAAGTTCTATTGGATATAAAAATATCTCAACTGATATAGATTTAATAAAAAACGTCAATACTACATTTTTCTTATCTCAAAATATCGAAAATTTAGAAGAAGTTGTTGTCATAAAAGATGTTGAAGAGATTGATATAACAAAACCTGTAATGAGTTTGAATATCTTATCAAATCAAACAATTAAACAAACTCCTGTACTATTTGGTGAATCTGATGTTTTAAAAACTATTCAATTACTTCCAGGTGTGTCAAATGCAGGAGAAGGAACAGGTGGATTCAATGTAAGAGGTGGTGCTGCAGATCAAAATCTAATTTTGTTTGACGAAGCCATAATATACAGTTCATCTCACTTGTTTGGTTTATTTTCAATTTTTAATTCTGATGCAATAAAAGAAGTTAAACTTTTTAAAGGTGGCATACCTTCATCTTACGGAGGAAGGCTTTCTTCCGTTTTAGATGTATATCAAAAAGACGGGAATAGTAAAAAACATAAGTTAAGCGGAGGAATTGGAATAATATCAAGTAGATTACTGGGCGAAGGTCCAATAAAAAAGAATAAAGGTTCGTATCTGATTGCAACAAGAGGATCTTACGCCCACCTTTTCTTGAAATTTACTGATATTGAAAACGTAGCTTATTTTTATGATATTAATACCAAATCAAACTATAAAATAGATAAAAACAACACCTTGTATTTCTCTGGATATTTTGGTAGAGACAAATTTAAACTTAGCGACACGTTTTCTAATACCTATGGAAACTCAACATTCAACCTAAGATGGAATCACTTAATCAATGAAAAAACCTTTTCTAATACTTCTTTGATTTTTAGCGATTACTACTATGGGTTGACACTAAATTTCGTAGGTTTTGATTGGAATTCAGGTATTAAAAACTTAAACATCAAGTTTGATTTAAAAAATTATTATTCTAATAAAATACAATTCAACTATGGATTAAACTCTATTTACTACGAATTTAATCCTGGTGAAATTAGTCCAATTAACCAGTCAGGTATTAATTTTACAATACTTGAAAGAAAGTTTGCTTTAGAAAATGCGGCTTATTTTGATGTAGTTCATAAAGCCTCGCCAAAAATATCTCTTAGATACGGTTTTAGATTAAATCAATTTTTAAGATTCAAACAAGATGGCCTGAACAGATATATAAACGACAACCCTGTAACTTTTGATCAAGATCTTGGTATTTATAAAGAGGCTGAAATAATTGGAGAATACTTAAATC
Source organism: Cryomorphaceae bacterium BACL29 MAG-121220-bin8 (assembly GCA_905182765.1). Lineage (GTDB taxonomy): Bacteria > Bacteroidota > Bacteroidia > Flavobacteriales > Flavobacteriaceae > MAG-121220-bin8. The sequence goes on from CAJJCV010000009.1 coordinate 58,550, forward strand.
CCGATAATTCAAAAACCATTAAATCCTTTTATAATTTTGAGCCAAGATTTAATTTTTCTTATAATTTTAAAAATCAAGCTATTAAAGTAAGCTACAACAGATTAAATCAATATATTCATCTAATATCTAACACCAATGCTCCTGCTCCACTAGATATTTGGGCTCCGAGTGGACCTTACTTAAAACCACAGCAATTAGATCAATTGGCTTTTGGTTATCACTCTAAATTAAAAAATGGGAATAAATTAGAAACTGAAGTTTTTTATAAAAAAATTAAAAACAGACTAGATTATATCCCAGGTGCTGATTTAGTTGCTAACGCAGCTGTAGAAAGAATATTATTAGCGGGAAAAGCAAGAGCATATGGAATGGAATTTTTATTTAAAAAAAATAAAGGCAGACATAATTACTGGATTGCTTATACCCTTTCAAAATCAGAACAAAAAACTACAGGACGTAACATTAGTGAAACTGGAATCAATATGGGAAATTGGTACAATACACCATATGACAAAACTCATGACTTTAGTTTTGTATCCAATTATAAATTGAATAAAAAATTAACTTTTAATACTAATTTTATATTTCAAACAGGACAACCAACAAATTATCCTGTAGGGCAATACACATATATGAATTTAACGATACCAAATTATGGGGAACGTAATTCAAATAGACTTCCCAACTACCATAGACTTGATATCTCTCTAACTCTAATTCCTAATAAAAATAAAAAAAGAGATTTCAAAAGTGAATGGGTTTTTGGATTTTATAATATTTACAACCGAGACAATGCAAATTCTATAACTTTTCAACAAAATCAAAAAACTTTGAAAAATGAAGCAATTCAATTATCTATTTTTGGAATTGTTCCAAGTATATCTTATAATTTTAAATTTTAAATGAAAAAAAAATTTTTTTATATAATAATTATAATTTTCTATAGCTGTGAAAAAGTTGTGGATATTAATACAAATTATTCTGATGAAAGAATAGTTTTAGACGCTTCAATTTTTAAAAATATTAATGAAGATTTTGCCACTGCAAAAGTAATAGTGAGTAAAACGGCTCCATATTTTAGTGAAAACAATACAGAAATTGAAGAAGCTGAGGTTTACATTCAAACCAAAAATGGAAATATTAACTTAAAATACAACTCGGAAAAAAAATATTATACAAATACAATTGATTATATAAATTATGAAGAAGTTTATGAGTTCTTTGTTATTTACGATGAGCAGAATTATTATTCATCTGAAAAACTAATAAAAATATCAGGAATTGAATCCGTGATTTTTGGAGATAGAAAATCACTCAATAAAGATGAAGTAGAATTACTAATAACATTTACTGATCCAAAAGAAATTGGTGATTTTAATCTTTGGAAATTTGGACCAAAAGGAAAAGGGGATTCCTACGATTATTTAGTGTCCAGAGACCTTTATACTAATGGAAATCAATTCACTTTTTCTTTTTTTATTGATAAAACTGAATATTTTAATAATGATGAGTTTGTTTATGTTGAAATGACAGGATTAACAGAAGAGGGGTTTAATTATCTTAATATTTTAACCGCTCAAGCTGGAGCACAAAACGGAAGACCCTTCTCATCGGCGAGTTCAATTATAAAAGGAAATATTATAAATCAATCAAATCCTGAGAAATTTCCTTTAGGTTACTACAGAGTTTCTGAATTTGATTACTTTAGATTATCAAAAGAAGATGCCCCTGATGGGTTTTTTGATTAAAAATAATTTATGAGTTTTGAAAAAATAACAGAATCAAATTCAAGTTATGATGATTTAGAATTAAAATCTTCATTAGAATTATTAAAAATAATTAACAAAGAAGACCAATCTGTTGCTTTTAGTGTTCAAAAAGAATTAAACAACATTAATAAATTAATTTTAAAGGTAATTGAACAAATTAATAATGGAGGAAGACTTTTTTACATAGGGTCAGGTACAAGTGGAAGGCTAGGAGTAGTTGATGCATCAGAATGCCCACCAACATTTGGAGTGGATTCGAATCTTGTCAATGGTATTATAGCAGGTGGAGATAAAGCCATACGTAAAAGCATCGAAAATGCCGAAGATAATATTAATAAAGGATGGGAAGATTTAAATAATCATAAAATCAATAAAAATGACTTTGTGATTGGAATTGCGGCATCTGGAACAACTCCATACGTTATAGGTGCTTTAAATGAATGCTTCAAACGGAAAATACCGACAGGTTGTATCACTTGTAATCCAGGGAGTCCTTTATTTAATATAAGTGATTTCCCTATTTCAGTAAATGTTGGCCCTGAAGTAATAACAGGAAGTTCAAGAATGAAAGCAGGAACTGCTCAAAAACTGGTTTTAAATATGATTTCAACAATATCAATGATTAAGATTGGTAAAATAAAAGGTAATAAAATGATAGACATGCAGCTTTCAAATGTCAAATTAGTTAATAGAGCAAAAAAAATTGTTATGAATGCCTTAAATATAGATGAGAAAAAGGCAATTGAGCTCTTAAATGTTCATAAAAGTGTTAGAAAAGCAATTAATAGTAATTCATAATGAAAAATAATTTATTTAGTAAAGGTTTTAAGTATATCATAATATCTTTCTTCTTTATGTTCCTAGGTCCTACCCTGATGTTTCAATCTCTAAAAAACGAAGACCATCCTTGGTTTTCAATTGTTTTTACAATTAGTATAATTGTATGTGTAATTGCTGTTGTTCAAGGTATCAGAGGTTTGAAAAATATTGTAGATTCAATATTTAAAAAAAAAGACAGTTAAGTTGTTAAGTAATTCAATGATATTATCTTTGCAATAATATTTTTATAAATGATTCAAATTAAATTTCCCGATGGAGCTTCAAGATCGTATGAAATTGGTTCAACTCCTTTTCAAATAGCGTCTTCAATTAGCGAAGGATTAGCTAGAAGTATAATTTCTGCAAAATTCAATGGAGAAATAATTGAAACAGTTACTAAATTATCAAGTGATGGGGATTTAACTTTTTATACTTGGAATGATTCCGAAGGCAAAAAAGCATTTTGGCATTCTTCAGCTCATCTACTTGCACAAGCTTTAAAAGAATTTTATAATGACATTAAACTAACTATAGGTCCTGCTATTTCAAACGGATTCTATTATGATGTTGATTTTGGTAAACATGCAATGTCTGAAAAAGATTTTCATAAGATTGAAAAGAGAATGATTGAAATTGCAAGATATAAGCATCAATTTAAATTAAGATCAATTTCAAAAAAATCTGCTTTAGAATACTACTCCAGTATTGGCAATGAATACAAAGTAGAATTAATAACAAATTTAGATGATGGAGAGATAACATTTTGTGATCATGATGATTTTACTGATTTATGTAAAGGGGGACACATTCCTCACACAGGATATATTAAAGCAGTAAAATTAATGAGTGTTGCAGGTGCTTATTGGAGAGCTAATCAAAACAATAAACAACTTACTAGAGTTTACGGGATTTCTTTTCCAAAACAAAAGGAGCTTACAGAATATTTAGAACTTTTAGAAGAAGCAAAAAAAAGAGACCATAGAAAACTTGGAAAAGAACTAGAATTATTCACATTTTCAAATAAAGTAGGACAGGGTCTTCCATTATGGCTACCCAAAGGAACTGAATTAAGGGAAAGACTGGAAAATTTTTTGAAAAAAGCACAGAAAAAAGCTGGATACAAACAAGTTATTTCACCACATATTGGCAATAAAGAACTATACATGACTTCAGGTCATTATCAAAAATATGGAGAAAGCAGTTTTCAGCCTATTACAACACCAGCAGATGGAGAAGAATTTTTATTAAAACCAATGAATTGTCCTCACCATTGCGAAATGTATAATGCAAAACAGTGGAGTTACAAAGAACTTCCAGTGAGATATGCTGAATTTGGAACTGTATATCGTTACGAACAAAGTGGTGAACTTCATGGTTTAACAAGAGTTAGAGGTTTTACTCAAGATGATGCACATATTTTTTGCACACAAGATCAATTAAATTCTGAATTTAAAAATGTGATTGATCTTGTCCTTTATGTGTTTAAATCACTTGGATTCGAAAACTTTACTGCTCAAGTTTCTCTAAGAGATCCTGAGGATAAAAGCAAATATATTGGATCCGATGAAAATTGGAAAGAAGCTGAAAACGCTATTGTAAACGCAACCAAAGAAAAGGGCTTAAACTATAAGATTAAATATGGAGAAGCTGCGTTTTATGGTCCAAAATTAGATTTTATGGTCAAAGATGCAATTGGAAGAGAATGGCAACTAGGAACCATACAAGTAGATTATAATCTTCCAGAAAGATTTGAATTAAGCTATATCGATAAAAATAATAAATCACAAAGACCTGTTATGATTCATAGAGCTCCTTTTGGAAGTATGGAAAGGTTTATTGCAATATTAATAGAACATACAGCTGGGAATTTTCCTTTATGGCTAACATCAAATCAAGTCTCAATTATTCCTGTAGGAGAAAAACATAAAATATATAGTGAAAAAGTTTTAAAATTACTAGAAAATGACGAAATTCGCGCCACTGTAGATGACAGAAGTGAAACGGTAGGGAAAAAAATACGTGAATCAGAACTTAATAAAGTTCCTTTTATGTTAATTATTGGAGATGAAGAAATTAATGAAAAAACATTCCCTATTAGAGCACACGGAGGAAAAGATATAGGAAAAATGAATATTGATGATTTTATAAAATTTATAAAAAATAAATCATCAGAAATGATAAAAGAATTTTAATAATTTAAACTTACAGCTATAGCAATTAGAAGAAAAAGAAGCAGGAGACCTGCTAGAATAATTAAAGAGAATCCACATAAGATTAATGGGTTTATTAGAGCTAAAGAAATTAGACTCGTTGGAAACAATGTAGAAGTTGGTGTATACCCACTTGAAAAAGGAATCGAACTTGCTGATGAGCTGGAATTAGACCTAGTAGAGATATCTCCAAAAGCTTCACCGCCTGTTTGTAAAATACTGGATTACAAAAAATTCTTATACGAACAGAAAAAAAGAGACAAAGTAATAAAAGCAAAGTCTACTAAAGTAATAGTAAAGGAAATAAGGTTTGGTCCTCAAACTGATGAGCATGATTATCAATTTAAAAAGAAACATGGAATTAAATTTTTAAAAGAAGGAGCTAAATTAAAAGCATATGTCTTTTTTAAGGGAAGATCTATAATTTTTAAAGAACAAGGACAAATATTATTATTAAAACTTGCTCAAGAATTAGAGGAATACGGAAAAGTTGAGTCCTTACCTACTATGGAAGGAAAAAAAATGATTATGTTTGTTGCCCCAAAGAAATAAATAATAAAGAAGTTATGCCTAAAATGAAAACAAAATCTAGTGCTAAGAAAAGATTCAAAGTCACTGGAACAGGTAAAATTAAAAGAAAACACGCTTTTAAAAGCCACATATTAACTAAAAAATCTAAAAAAAGAAAGTTAAAACTTACTCATTCTGGATTAGTTAGTGACAGTGATAGTAATAATATTAAACAACAATTACGTTTGAAATAAAACGGTTTATAAAAACAAAGTTTAACCAGGAAAAAGGTTTAAAGTTCATAATATGACACCTAATCCAAAAAATTAATAAAATGCCAAGATCAGTAAATTCAGTAGCTTCAAGAAAAAGAAGGAAAAAAATTCTTAAACAAGCAAAAGGTTATTTCGGAAGAAGAAAAAATGTGTGGACAGTAGCTAAAAATGCTGTCGAAAAAGGTTTAAGCTACGCATACAGAGATAGAAAAAACAAAAAAAGAACATTTAGAGCGCTTTGGATTACTAGAATTAATGCAGGAGCAAGATTACATGGTTTATCTTATTCTGAATTAATGGGTAAATTGAAAGCTAATAGTATTGATATAAATAGAAAGGTTCTTGCTGATTTAGCAATGAATAATCCTGAAGCATTTACAGAAATTGTAAATAAAGTTAAATAGGTTTTTTTAAAAAGGCATATCTTCATTATCGTCTCTATACCCGCCACTTTCAAAAGCTTGATCTGGGTTCACTTTAAGACTATCCTTGTTGATTTTAGATTGATATTCGAACGGAGTTTCAAAGTTATCTAAATTTTCAAATTTCCCTAAATTAGAAACAAACTTAAGTTTAATATTATTCAAACCTCCATTCCTATGTTTTGCTACAATAAATTCAGCTTGGCCTGCTGATGGAGTTCGCTCCTCATCATCCCATTCGTCAATTTTATAATATTCTGGCCTATAAATAAAAGAAACTATATCTGCATCTTGTTCAATAGCTCCAGATTCTCTTAAATCTGAAAGTATTGGTCTTTTACTTCCTCCTCTGGTTTCTACTGCTCTAGACAACTGAGATAAAGCAATAACTGGTACGTCTAACTCTTTAGCTAATGCTTTTAAATTTCTAGAAATAGTAGATATTTCTTGTTCACGATTACCATTTTTATTTGATCCACCAGCAGTCATTAATTGAAGGTAATCTATAACAATAAGTTTAATCCCATGTTGAGAAGATAACCTTCTTGCTTTAGCCCTTAAGTCAAATATGGATAATGACGGAGTGTCATCAATAAATAAAGGAGCATTTTCAAGAGCAGAAACTTTAACATTTAATTGCTCCCATTCAAATTTTTCTAAATTACCTGTTCTTAATTTTTCTGATGACAATCCAGTCTCAGATGAAATAAGTCTTGTAATTAACTGTATAGAAGACATTTCTAATGAGAAAAAAGCAATTGGAATATTTTGAGCTACAGCTATGTTTCTAGCCATAGATAAAGTTAGGGCTGTTTTACCCATACCAGGACGAGCTGCAATAATAACTAAATCACTTGGCTGCCATCCTGAGGTCAATTTATCAAGTTCTGAAAAACCAGAGGGGATTCCGCTAAGTCCATCTTTATTTGATATTTCTTCGATTTTTTTCTTTGCTTGTATTACTAAACTTTGGGCAGTTTCAGTAGATTTCTTGATATTACCCTGAGTGACATCATACAATTTTGATTCTGCTTTATCTAATAAATCAAAAACATCTTTAGTTTCATCATAAGATTCTTCAATAATTTCAGTTGAAATTCTTATTAAACTTCTTTGAATATATTTTTGTAAAATAATCCTAGCATGGTATTCAATATGAGCAGATGAGGATACTTTCTGAGTAAGTTGAACTAAATAATAATCTCCACCAGCTTTTTCTAATTTACCGTCAGACTTAAGTTTTGTAGATACAGTTAATAAATCTATAGGTTCAGTATTTTCAAATAGTTTTACTATACTTTGAAAAATATATTGATGTGATTCCTTATAAAACGCTTCAGAATGCAAAATATCAATAACTGCATCTACACCCTTCTTGTCAATCATCATTGCTCCCAAAACAACTTCTTCTAAATCTAAAGCCTGAGGAGGAAGTTTCCCTTTTTCAAAAGGAACAACCTGAGGATTTTTATAAGATCTATCAAAGTTTGGTTTGATTTTTTCCATACAACTAACTTAAAAAAAGTAAAATAGATTTAACTATAATAGAGAGTTATATAGCAAACATGATTTTGTTAATAAACGAAAATAATTGTTAATATCTAACAGTTTTATTCATCATACACACCCATTGAAGTAAACTTATTCATTCTTTCATTTATCAAATCGTCAATGTTTTTTTCTGACAATTGATTAAACGAATTAATGATGGCTTTTTTAACTGATTTAAATACTTTATCCCTGTCATTATGTGCTCCTCCTAGCGGTTCGGAGATGATTTTATCGATCAACTTATTTTTTTTCATATCATTAGGAGTTAATTTCAAAGCTTCAGCAGCTTTTTCTTTAAAATCCCAACTTCTCCATAAAATAGAAGAACAAGATTCAGGTGAAATCACAGAATACCAAGTGTTTTCAAGCATCATTACATGATCACCAATAGCTATCCCCAAAGCACCACCTGAAGCTCCTTCACCAATAATAATTGAAATGATTTGAGTTTTTATATTAAACATTTCAAAGATGTTTCGAGCTATGGCTTCTCCTTGTCCTCTTTCTTCAGCTTCTAAGCCTGGAAAAGCACCTGGTGTATCAATTAAAGTAACAATAGGAATATTAAATTTCTCTGCTGACTTCATTAATCTCAAAGCTTTTCTGTATCCCTCGGGATTAGCCATACCAAAATTACGATATTGACGTGTTTTTGTATTGTACCCTTTTTGTTGACCAATGAATAAAAAAGATTGATCATTTATTTTTCCAAACCCACCAATCATAGCTTTATCATCTCCAATATTTCTATCACCATGAAGTTCTAAAAAAGAACCATTTGTTAATGCTTTAATATAATCTAAAGTATAAGGTCTAGAGGGGTGTCTAGATAATTGCACTCTTTGCCAGGGAGATATATTTTTATAAATATCCTGTTTAGTGATTTCTATTTTATTTAATAATTTATTACAAGTTTCTGAAACATCAACTTCAGTTTTATCCCCAATTAATCGACATTCAGTTAACTGATCCTCTAAATCCTTTAAAGGAGATTCAAAATCTAAATATTCCATATTAATAAATTGTTTTCAAATATATAAATAAAAAAAAATTAAAAACTTTTATTTTTACGAAGCTTTATAATTCCATTTAAAATAACAGAAAGAAAAATTACAATAAAACCAATATAAAAATCTAAAGAAAGTTGATTGTTTTCATTTAAAATAATAATAGCTAAAATAATACCATAAACTGGCTCCATATTAATAGATATCATTAGAGAATATGGTGTTAAGTGTTTTAAAACTTCAACGGAAATAACAAAAGCATAAGCCGTGCATATGGTTCCTAATATCATCAACCAAAACAGATCAGTTTTAGAAATATCAAATAAACTCATATTAAAATCACCAATAAAAAACAAAATCACAGTAATCAAAATAACACCTCCGAGAAGCTCATAAATAGAAATAACCAAAGAACTAGCTTCTTCGATAAGTTTTCCATTAATTAATCCAAAAATAACACTGAGAAAAACAGAGATTAAAGCATAAAACATACCTTCAATATAATAGTATTGAGATTTAAAAATTAAAGAGGTTCCTATAACAACAAAAAATCCTAAAACTACTTCATATGGAATTATTTTTCTTTTATAAAATAAAGGTTCCATAATGGAAGTTAAAAAAGCACCAAGTGAAAGAACGCTTAAGGTAATTGAAACATTAGAAACCTTGATTGCTTTAAAAAAGGTAATCCAATGCAAAGAAATTAATGCGCCAGAAATTAGTAATTTAAACAAAAGTTGATTTGATACTTTAATACTTCTTTTAAAAACCAAAGCGAATACAATCAAAAAAAGAAAAGCGATTAACATCCTATACCATACTAGAGATAAAGAATCTATTGAAATCAACGAACCTAGTATTGCAGTAAACCCAAAAATGAAAACAATAAAATGAAAATGTATTAAGCTTTTAAGTTTATTTTTTTGCATTTTTTAAAAAATAAAAAGCTAGTATTAAAAAAATAAAATTAGGAATCCATGCTCCTAAAAAGGGAGATAAATTAGATTTACTAACCATGACTGCAAAAAATTTATCAAAAAAGACAAAAGTAAAAGCAGTAATAATACCAAACGCTAAATTAATGCCCATCCCTTCTCTTCTTTTAAAAGATGATACGGAAACAGCTAAAAGTGTTAAAACAAAAGTCGAAAAAGGTATACTCCATCTTTTATGCCTTACTAGTAAATGATTATTAATTAATGGAGAACCACTTTCAATTTCTTTATCAATAAAATTATTAAGCTGAAAAAAATTCTGAGTTTCTGCCATGTAATTTAGACTAGAAAGTTCTTTTATTTTAAAAGAGAAAACAGTGTCTTTAATTCTTTTTGACTCAATTAACTGCTTATCATTTATAAAAGTTCTTTTAAAGTAATCTGTTAATCTATAAATACTATCCGAAGGAATCCATCTAATATTACGAGCAGTTATTTTATACTTTAAAGAATTATCAATAAATTTTTCGTAAGAAAAATCATAACCCATTTCTCTAGTTGGGTTATAACTGCTTACATAAACAAAATCATTATCATTTACTTGTTTATAAATTTTAGATGTTTCTCTTGATTTTTTATTTTTCTTCAAATATTTATATTGAAACTCATTATATTTTTTATTCTTTTCCGGTACAATGAACATTCCAGAAAAAAGAGCAAAAACAGCAATAATTGAGGCCGCAATCATAAATGGTTTTAAGTATCTATTAAAAGAAATGCCTGAGCTTAAAATTGCAATTACTTCGGAATTGTTAGCTATTTTTGAAGTAAACCATATTACAGCTAAGAAAACAAAAATTGGATAAAGTGTATTTCCGAAATACCAAATAAAATTTGAATAATAATCTATAATTTCATTTAAAGGAACATCAAATTCTTTTAATTTATCAATCTTTTCGGAAAGATCAACTAAAATTCCAATCGGAATAAATAATAATAACATTGCTGTGAATGTTATTAAATATTTTTTTACAATATAATTGTCTAAAATTTTCAAAAATTTTATAATTTATTATCCATTTGTTTAACCATAATTTTTTTCCAAGCCAAAAAAGTGTCATTCAAAATTTGTTTTCTAGCTTCTCTAACTAACCATAAATAAAATGCTAAGTTATGAATTGTTGCAATTTGTCTTCCAACAGATTCTTTTACTGTGAATAAATGTCTTAAATATGCTTTTGAATAATATGAATCAACATAAGAATAATTATCACTGTCTATTGGACTAAAATCATTCTTCCATTTTTCGTTTTTAATGTTAATTCTTCCATTGGCTGTAAACAACATTCCGTTTCTTGCATTTCTTGTTGGCATTACACAATCAAACATATCTACTCCCAAAGCAATATTTTCTAATAGATTAATTGGAGTACCTACACCCATTAAATACCTAGGTTTATCTTCAGGAAGTACATTACAAACAACTTCTGTCATAGCATACATTTCTTCAGCTGGCTCACCTACCGACAAACCTCCAATAGCATTTCCAAAAGCATTAGTCTCAGATATAAATTCTGCAGACTGCAATCTTAAATCTTTGTAAACGCTTCCTTGAACAATGGGGAATAAAGTTTGAGAATAACCATGAATTGGATCAGTCTTATTAAACTCATTAATACATCTAGTTAACCACCTATGAGTCATGTGCATAGATTTTTTAGCGTAATTATATTCACATGGATATGGAGTACATTCATCAAATGCCATTATTATATCGGCTCCAATTGATTTCTGAATGTTAATTGCTCTTTCAGGTGTGAAAAAATGATAAGAACCGTCTATGTGAGATTTAAACTTAACTCCTTCTTCTTTGATTTTTCTATTTGCAGATAAAGAATAAACTTGATAGCCCCCACTATCAGTAAGAATGGGAGAGTCCCAATTCATAAATTTATGAATTCCTCCTGCATTTGAGATTATTTCAGATCCAGGTCTTAAGTACAAATGATAATTGTTTGCTAAAATTACATCAGGATTAATTTCCTTTTTTAAAACCATTTGATCAACTCCTTTTACAGATGCGGCAGTACCTACAGGCATGAAAATTGGAGTTTTTATTACGCCATGATCTGTTTCAATAGTACAAGCACGAGCCTTAGTTTCAGAATCATTATGTTCTAATATAAATTTCATATAATAAAAAGCTCAAAGATAATCATCTATAGTTATTAATATTATCAATTTGAAATTGTTAATTAATTATGTATTTATTTGTTTAAATAAGTTTGCAATAGATATCTATATAATTAAATTTATGTGTATAAAAAATACCCATGCAAAACAATTTAAATGAGTTAACTACTCAAGTAAGAAGAGACATTCTTAGAATGGTTCATAAAGTTAATTCTGGACATCCTGGAGGATCATTAGGGTGTGCTGAATTTATGGTTGTATTATACAACGAAATCATGAATAGAAAAAAAGAATTTGATATGAATGGTCTTAATGAAGATCTGTTTTTCTTATCAAATGGTCACATCTCTCCAGTTTTTTACAGTGTTTTAGCTAGATCTGGATATTTTCCAATCGATGAATTAAATACATTCAGATTATTAAATTCTAGATTACAAGGGCACCCAACTACTCATGAAGGTCTTCCTGGTATTAGAATAGCTTCAGGATCTCTTGGTCAAGGTTTATCTGTTGCTATTGGAGCTGCTGAAGCAAAAAAGCTTAATAATGATTCAAGTTTAATTTATGTTTTAATGGGTGATGGAGAATTACAAGAAGGTCAAAACTGGGAAGCGATTATGTATGCGTCTGCTAAAAAAATTGATAATCTTATTGCTACTGTTGATTTAAACGGAAAACAAATTGACGGAGCAACTGACGATGTACTTCCAATGGGAAGTATTAAAGGAAAGTTTGAAGCTTTTGGTTGGGATGTAATAGAAATTGAAAACGGAAATAACATTGAAGATATAACAAAAGGATTACTAAATTCAAAATCACTTTCTGGAAAGAAAAAACCTGTTTGCATACTACTTAAGACTATGATGGGTAATGGTGTGGATTTTATGATGCATACTCACGCATGGCATGGAAAAGCACCAAATGATGAACAACTGGCTTCTGCCCTATCTCAAAATAAAGAAACTCTTGGAGATTATTAATTAAAAATCACTTAACAATGAAAGAATATACTTACACAGAAAAAAAAGACACAAGAAGTGGTTTTGGAGCCGGATTAGCGGAGCTTGGAAGAAAAAATCCTAATGTTGTTGCATTATGTGCGGATCTTATTGGATCATTAAAAATGAATAAATTTATTGAAGAAAATCCAAGTAGATTTTTTCAAGTTGGTATTGCTGAAGCCAACATGATGGGGATAGCTGCAGGATTAACAATCGGAGGTAAAATTCCTTTCACTGGTACTTTTGCTAATTTTTCCACTGGAAGAGTATATGACCAGATTAGACAATCAATCGCTTATTCTGGTAAAAATGTAAAAATTTGTGCTTCTCACGCAGGTTTAACTCTAGGTGAAGATGGAGCCACACATCAAATACTTGAAGATATTGGTTTAATGAAAATGCTTCCTGGAATGGTTGTAATCAATACTTGTGATTATAACCAAACAAAAGCCGCTACAATTGCTATTGCAGATTATGTAGGTCCTGTTTATTTAAGGTTTGGAAGACCAGCTGTTCCAGTTTTTACACCAGAAGATCAAGTTTTTGAAATTGGGAAAGCAGTAAAATTAGTTGAGGGTAGTGATGTTACAATTATAGCAACAGGACATTTAGTTTGGGAAGCTTTAGAGGCTTCAAAGGTTTTGAATAAACAGGGGATTTCATCTGAAGTAATAAACATTCACACCATTAAACCATTAGATGAAAAGGCTATAATAGATTCTGTTTCAAAAACCGGATGTGTAGTTACAGCAGAAGAACACAATTTTCTAGGTGGATTAGGAGAAAGTGTGGCAAGAGTATTGGTTAAAAGCAAACCTGTTCCTCAAGAATTTGTAGCTACAAATGATACTTTCGGGGAATCTGGCACTCCTAAACAACTTATGGACAAATACGAAATTAATTCTCAATCTATAATAGATTTAAGTTTAAAAGTAATTAAAAGAAAAAAGAATTGAAAAAACTTAATTTATTATTCTTAATTATTTCCTTTAATGCATTTTCACAATTTGAATATGGAATTAAAGGTGGAATAAGCTTCAATAGCAACTTAAACATTTCAGCTAACATAGAATCAATCAATAATCCTAATATAAATATTTTTGAATCTAGAAATGGTCAACATATTGGAGTTTTTCTTAAACTATCAACTAATAATTTATTCATCAGACCTGAATTGATTTATTCTAAAATAAAAAACAGTTATGACGTTCCAATCGTGTTAATTAATAAATCGAATATAGTAACAGATTTTAATCAACACAAAATTGATATCCCTGTGATGTTAGGTTATAAAGTTTTTGGTCTGGCAAGTATTTTTGCAGGACCTAGATTTGAGTTCATTAGAGGTGTGAGTTATGATAATATTGATTTAGATGATTTAAAAAATCAATACAAATTAGGACTTCAATATGGTGTAGGTCTAAAATTTGGGAAATTTGAAATTGACCTAAGAGCTGAAAGAGGATTTTCTGAGAACGAAATTAATTATATGGAAAACAAAACAGGAAATAAGGATCAATTTATAACATCACAAGGACGCTTATACCTATTAGGAGTTTCTTATTATTTTTAATTTAACTTTCGTCATTATCTAAATAATCTGGAATTCCATCTCCATCAGTATCGTCAGCAACACCATCTCCATCCACATCATATTCATCAGCTGTCAATACGCCATCTCCATCATCATCTCGATCTCTAAAATTAGGTATATTATCAGAATCTGTATCATCATTACTGAAAATATGATCACCATTTAAATCTTCATCAATAGAGTTAATACCGTCTGCATCATGATCTGCAGTGTTCATAGTATGCATATTGACTTGAAAAATAAGTGGAGAATATGCTTGTATCGTAGCAGTATTGTTTTCATAATAGCCTAAAAAAGAAGGCATTATTACAAAACCTAAACCAAAATTATTAAAATCATAGGTTCCATTTGAATTTGTTGAAATATCTCCTCGTTTTAATAATGCATTAAATTCCTTAAAGCCCCTAACTACTGTTGTATTATCAAGCCAAAGTGGATTCTTTCTAGAATCAAAAATCTTATTTCCTAGAGTTAATCCTTTATAAGAAACAAAAACTGAATCAGCAACAGTTGGACTTTCACCAATTCCTTCTCGATTTATGATATAATACATATTGTGAGGAACCACATCATCATTTTCGTCAGTGACATCTATACTCATTGTAGTTACCTGATCAAATAAAGGAGTTTTACCACTATTATCACCCGAGATTGTATCTATAATTAATTCTACAGTGCTATTTGAGGATAGACCATTAAAGTCATCATAGTTATAAAAATGAGTTTTCATGAACTCAATTATAGAATCATTCTCAATAACATATTGAGTAGATATAGGTTCTAGAGGGATAGATTCTACTTCTTCGTCATCTGTTTTACTACAGGAATAAAACAAAACTATAGTTAATAAAAAATATATAATGTTTCTGATCAATTTTTTCATTTAAAATAAATATGTTGCAAGATACAATTTTCTTATATTTCTGATATAAATTATAAATTTAATTTATTTATGAGAATTGATCTATTTCTATGGTATACAAGGATTTTTAAATCCAGAACAATAGCAAGCAATGCATGTAAAAAAGGTCATATTAAATTAGATGATAAATCTGTAAAGCCATCATTTGATGTTTTTAACGGATCATCATTTAGTGTGAAAAAAAAACAAATACTATATAATTATTATATTCTAGATCTTCCATCGGCAAGAGTTGGAGCTAAGATTGTAGATCTTTATCTTAAAGATTTAACTCCAAAATCTGAAAATGAAAAAAAAGATATACTACTAAAAACTCAAAATAATTTTAAATACAAAGGAAAACCAAGTAAAAAAGAAAGAAGAGATATAAATGAATTTCTAAATGAATAATTATATTTAATAAAATTGAAAAATTGAAAAATAAAATTTTAAATACTGATCAAATTAAAAAAATTGTAAAAAGAATAGCTTATCAAATTCAAGAAAACAATTTAGAATATTCAGAAATAATACTTATTGGAGTATATAACAACGGATACATGTTGGCGAAAATTATTGAAAAAGAACTTAAACAAATTTCTAAATCTAGTATTGAACTAATTTCTATAAAAATAAATAAGGAAAATCCTTTAGATAAAATTGACTTGGATTATAAAAAAGAATATTTAAAAAATAAGTCTATTGTACTTATAGACGACGTTCTTCATACGGGCAGGACTTTGATATATTGTGTAAAACATTTATTAGATATGTCTCCTAGAAATTTTAATACTGTAGTTTTAGTGGATAGAAATCATAAAAAATTTCCAATTAAAGTCGATTTTAAGGGAATTTCACTTTCAACATCAATGAGTGAGCACGTTGAAGTTGTGTTTGAAAAAAACGAAAGTTATGTTGTTATAAATTAAGCTTGTTAATTATTTTTTTACATATGTGATCTATTCCCTGGTTCGAATCCAAGATTATATAGTTAGCTTTATTGTAAAACACAATTCTTTCAAATAAATGTTTTGAAATAAATTCTTTTAATTTACTAACTGAATTAATCGATTTAATGATTGGTCTTTTATCTCTTTCTTTAAATAATCTTTCTGATAGGAATTCAGCATTAGTGTTAATAAAAAAAACGTTTTTTGAGTATTTTAAAATAAGATCCATATTATCATGATAACAAGGTGTACCCCCTCCTAAAGAAATAATGCTTTTTTCTTTTTTATTTAATAGTATTTTAAGATACCTGTTTTCAATTCTTCTAAACTCAATCTGACCTTTAGTATTGAAAATTTCAGAAATTGTCATTTCAAATTCATTTTCAATAAATTGATCAAGATCAAATAATGGTAAGTCAAGAATTGCTTTCAATTTATTTGAAACAGTAGTTTTACCACAACCCATATAACCTAGAACAACAATGTGTGAATTAACCATCTTTATGAATATATTAATTAATGAATAATTATATACAAATTTATAAGAAAATCTCTTTGATTAATAAATTTATTGAAGCTATATTTGCAGCCTCTAAATAATAATTAGACTTGGTAGCTCAGCTGGTAGAGCATCTCCCTTTTAAGGAGAGGGTCCTGGGTTCGAACCCCAGCCAAGTCACATTTAATTAGACCTGGTAGCTCAGTTGGTAGAGCATCTCCCTTTTAAGGAGAGGGTCCTGGGTTCGAGCCCCAGCCAGGTCACTACTCTATTTAGCGCACGTGGCGGAATTGGTAGACGCGCTAGGTTGAGGGCCTAGTGAGATTAATTTCTCGTGGAGGTTCAAGTCCTCTCGTGCGCACTACAAATTTTAATTACAAATAATGAATAAAAATGTTTTTATAATTGGATCTGGTTTTTCCTCATTATCTGCCTCATGCTATTTAGCGAAGCAAGGTTACAATGTAACAGTAGTTGAAAAAAACAGCACTCTTGGTGGAAGAGCAAGACAATTTAAAAAAGATGGTTTTACATTTGACATGGGACCTAGTTGGTATTGGATGCCTGATGTATTTGAAAGATTTTTCAATGATTTTGATAAAAAAAGATCTGATTTTTATGATCTTTCGAAACTAGATCCTGCATATAAAGTTTTTTTTGGAAAAAATGATAGTATATCAATTGAAGATTCATTAGAGAAAATTAAAAAAGTTTTTGAAAAAGAAGAAAAAGGAAGTTCCATTGAATTAGAAAAATTCATCAATGAAGCTAAAAATAATTATGATATAGCTGTCAAAGATATGTTATATAAAATGCCCGGAATAACTCCACTAGAGCTTATTACAAAAAAAACCGTTTTTAAAGTAAAATCCTTTATTAGTAATATAAGAAGAGAAGTTAGGAAAGGATTTAAAAGTCATCGATTAAGAGCAATTCTAGAATTTCCTGTATTATTTTTAGGAGCTAAGGCATCTAACACTCCAGCTTTTTATAGTTTCATGAATTATGCTGATTTCGGTTTAGGAACATGGCAACCAAAAAATGGGTTTTATGATGTAGTCCAATCAATGGTAGATTTAGGTAAATCCTTAGGAGTTCAATATATGACGGAATGTAATGTTGAATCTATTTTAATAGAAAATAAAAAAGTAAAAGGATTAATAATTAATAAAGAACAACATTTTTGTGATATTATTATTTCAGGAGCTGATTATGCTCACACAGAATCTTTACTAGACAAAAAATTCAGACAATATTCTAAGAAATACTGGTCTAAAAAAACATGGTCGCCTTCATCTCTTCTTTTTTATGTTGGGTTTGATAAGAAGATAACAGATGTTGCTCACCATAATTTGTTTTTTGATTCAGATATTGACGAACACAGTGCTGATATTTATGACGAACCAAAATGGCCTGAAAATCCACTTTTTTATGCCAATTTTACATCAAAAACAAATGATAAAACAGCCCCTAAAGGATACGAAAATGGTTTTTTTTTAATACCTATTGCAACTGGTATTAGTGATAACGATCAATTGAGAGAGAAATACTTTGACATAATAATTACAAGATTAGAAAATTTAACAGGTGAAGAATTAAAAAAACATATTCTTTTTAAAGAAAGTTTTTGTGTTAAAGATTTTGAAAAAGAATATAATTCTTACGGAGGAAATGCATATGGTCTTGCCAACACTCTTATGCAAACTGCTTTTTTAAGACCTAACTTAAGAAGTAATAAAGTGAAAAATTTGTACTTTAGTGGACAACTGACTGTTCCAGGTCCTGGTGTGCCACCTGCTATTGTTTCAGGAAAATTAGTAAGTGATTTAATTTTAAAAGATGAAAAAGTTATTTGATCAGGTTTCTGAGAATTGCTCTAAAATAGTTACTGAATCTTACAGTACTTCTTTTACTTTAGCTACAAAGATGCTTGATAGATCTATAAGACAAGATATCTACAATATATATGGTTTTGTAAGGTTTGCCGATGAAATTGTAGACAGTTTCCATGATTTTAATAAAGAAGAACTTTTAAATCTATTTGAACTAGATCTAAAAAAATCAATAAAAGATAAAATAAGTCTTAATCCAATACTAAATTCTTTTCAAAAAACATTAAATAAATATGATATCGACTATGAACTTGTAAATAGTTTTTTAAAAAGCATGAAATCTGATTTAAATAAAAAACAATATTTAAGTAGTGAAGAGTTTGATGAATATGTGTACGGTTCTGCTGATGTAGTTGGACTTATGTGTTTAAAAGTTTTTGTTAAGGGTAACCAAAAACAATATGACAATTTAAAACCCTATGCTATGTCTTTAGGTTCTGCATTTCAAAAGGTTAATTTCTTAAGAGATTTAAAAGCTGATCATGATGGATTAAACAGAAGCTACTTTCCAAATTTAAACATTGATAAGTTTGATGAAAAATCAAAAACAATAATCTTGAACGAAATTAATAAAGACTTTTCTCACGCTTTGAAAGGAATTTTATTATTACCATCCTCTGCTAGATTTGGGGTTTATACTGCATACAAGTATTATCTAAAACTTTTAAATAAACTTAAAAACACTAATCCACTGAAAATTAAATC
Organism: Cryomorphaceae bacterium BACL29 MAG-121220-bin8; assembly: GCA_905182765.1. Classification (GTDB taxonomy): domain Bacteria; phylum Bacteroidota; class Bacteroidia; order Flavobacteriales; family Flavobacteriaceae; genus MAG-121220-bin8. The sequence continues at coordinate 77,783 of CAJJCV010000009.1, forward strand.
AACAAGAATAAGAGTTCCTAACTATCAAAAAATTAATGTATTAGCTAGGTCTTATGTTCGTTATAGACTAAATATATTATAAATGAGTACAGCTATTTGGATATTTACAGTAATTGCTACATTTTGTTTCATGGAATTTATCGCATGGTTTTCCCACAAATATATCATGCACGGATACATGTGGTTTCTTCACAAAGATCATCACAAAAAAGATCATAAATCCTGGTTTGAAAGAAACGATATGTTTTTTTTACAATATGCTGCTATTAGTATGTTTTTTACAGTCTTATGGGGGGAATACAATTTTTGGCTAGGGCTACCTATTGCAATAGGAATATTTATGTATGGATTAGCTTATTTTATAGTTCATGATGTCTTTATTCATCAAAGATTTAAAATACTAAGAAACATTGATAATAAATACGCTAGAGGATTAAGAAGAGCTCACAAAATTCATCACAAACATTTAGGGAAAAAAGATGGTGAATGTTTTGGAATGTTAATTGTGCCTAAAAAATATTTTAAATAAGGGACATTTCAATAGCAGCAATAGCAGCTTCTGTACCCTTATTACCGTATTTACCTCCACTCCTATCTATTGACTGCTGAAGATTGTCATCAGTAAGTACACAAAAAATAACCGGAGATTTACCTGACACATTCAAATCTTTAATACCAATTGATGTTGAGTTACAAATAAAATCAAAATGTTTTGTTTCGCCTTTGATAACACTTCCGATAGCAATAATTGCATTAAATGATTTATCCTGCATTACTTTACAGCCGTAAACAAGTTCAAAACTTCCAGGAACATATATAACTTCAATATCATTTTTACTAGCACCTTTTTGTAAAAGTAAATCTAAACAACCTTTAAGTAAATTATCAGTAATTTGTTTATTCCATTTCGAAACAACAATACCAAATTTTAAATTTTTAGCCGAGGGTATGTTACCTAAATCTAAAAAACTGAGATTGTTATTAGAGGATGACATTATTAATTATTTCAAGGAATTTTTTTCTATTTGAATATCAATATAAAAAGCCTCTTGTGACTTAGGAAATTTATCTAAAATAGAAGTGTAATATTTTGTAGCCAATTTGTTTTTATTTAGAACTGAAGCAGTGTTTCCTGCTTTTAATAAAAATTTTGGAGTAGTAAAACTATTGTCAGAAACGTTAGATGCAAGTTCATAATAATTTAATGCATCATCTAATTGATTAAGTTCAGCAAAAGAATCTCCGATACCACCAAGAGCTAAAGCCTTTAACACAACATCATCACTGTCAAAATATTTTAAATATTTAATAGCATTTTCAAAATCATTTAAATTATAATAAGCCATACCTGCACTGTAATAAGAAAGCTGTGAAGCGTTAGTGCCAGAATAATTTTCAATAATATCTAAAAAACCATATTTACCTTCACCTCCATTAAGTGATAATAAAAACAAAGAATCACTATTCTCGTTATCTTCAAGTGCTAGACTAAAGTAATTTTGAGCAGTAAATAATTCATTGTTAGCTTCTTCTGAATTAGGTTCTAAAATCAAACTTGAATATCCTAAATATCCTAATACCATAAATACTATCGCTAATACTGTTCCAATAATATGTTTTTGATATTTAGCAACAATCCTTTCTGTTCTAGATGCACTTTGATCTAAAGTATCAAATACCTCAGCTGTTGTACTTTGATTAGTATCTATATTACTTGATTTTCTTTTTAAACCTTTTTTCTTATACGTTGCCATAATGAATTTTAATAATGGGTAAAAATAAAATTTTATTCCAATGAATTAGAGATAAAAACTAATTATTTTACATAATTTGCATTGTTTTCTGTAATTTTTGTAAAATAAGTAATGAATTCTTTATATCTAAATAAAATAAACGTAGTAAACTATAAAAATATTTTAGTTGGCGAATATGAATTAGATAGAAAAATCAATTGTTTTGTTGGAAATAATGGAGTTGGAAAAACTAACATATTAGATTCAATTTATCATCTTTCAGCTGGAAAAAGTTATTTCAATTCGATCAGTTCACAAACTATTAATCACGATCAAGATTTTATGTTTATTGATGGAAATTTCATTAAGAATGATAATCAAGAAAATATAATTTGTAGTCTTAAAAAAGGCAAAAAAAAAACCTTAAAAAGAAATGGTAAAATATATAAAAAACTTTCTGAACATGTAGGATTAATTCCTCTGGTCATGATCTCCCCATCTGATAGAGATTTGATACAAGAAGGTAGTTCATTAAGAAGGAAATTTATCGATAGTATTATTTCACAAAACAATAAGATCTATTTAAACAATATCATAAACTATCATAAAGTACTAAATCAAAGAAACGCTTTATTGAAATATTTTAATAAAACTAATTCCTTTGACAAGGACAATATTAGTATTTACAACGATCAATTATTTGAACTAAGTGTTCCTATTCACGAAACTAGAAAAAAGTTTTTTAAAAACTTTTCGCCTGTCTTCTTTAAACATTATAATTCTATAAGTCAAAATAAAGAAATAATAAACATCTCATTTCAAAGTCAATTAGAATTCGAATCTCTAGATTCATTGCTAAATAATAGTATAAAAAAAGATAGAATTCTTCAATACACAAGTTGTGGGGTGCATAAAGACGATTTAATTATGGAAATTAATGGCTATCCAATTAAAAAATATGGTAGTCAGGGTCAACAAAAATCTTTTCTAATTGCTCTTAAATTAGCTCAATTTGATTATTTAAAATCAGAATGTAATTCATCCCCTATTTTATTACTTGATGATATCTTTGACAAATTAGACAATGATAGAGTTAAACAATTAATCCAGTTGGTAAATAATAATTTATTTGGTCAGATTTTTATTTCAGATACAGATTATGATAGAACAAATAAGATTATACAAGATATTGACTCATCTCATAAAATATTTAAGTTATGAAAAGAAATTTCGAAACTAAAAGCATAAAAAATATTTTAGGAAAACTAATTGATAGCTCTTCAAATTTAAACTCTGGACTTAATAATATTAAAGTTCAAAAATTATGGAAGGAAGTTATGGGTTCTAATGTTAATTCTTATACAAACGAGGTTATATTAAAAAACAAAACTCTTTATGTTAACCTAAACTCATCTGTTTTAAGACAAGAGCTCAGTTATGGTAAACAAAAAATAGTTGACCTACTAAATAAAGAGATTGGTAAAGAAATTATACAGAAAATAGTCCTAAGATAGAATTTCTTCATTTGAAAAATGAAACGCACCTTCAATTCCTGCATTTTCATCACTATCAGATCCATGAACTGCATTTTCACCCATTGAAGTTGCATATAAACTTCTAATAGTTCCTTCGGCTGCTTCTGATGGATTTGTAGATCCAATTAATTTTCTAAACTCATCAACTGCATTATCTTTTTCTAAGATTGCAGCTATAATTGGTCCTCTAATCATAAATGAAACTAATTCGCCAAAAAAAGGACGTTCGTTATGAACTTCATAAAACTCTTCAGCTTTTTCTTTCGTAAGCTTAGTTAGCTTCATCGCTATGATTTTGAATCCAGCAGAATTAATTTTTTCTAAAATTGCACCAATATGACCATTTTCAACAGCATCAGGTTTAATCATTGTAAAAGTTCTATTACTCATGTTTTAAAATTTTTTGCAAACCTAAGAAAAAAATGAATTCAATTGTAACGAACATAATTTGTATTTTTATAAAGTGATAAATATAACTATTGTTGGAACTGGAAATGTAGCATTTCATCTAAGTGAAATTTTTTTAGAGAGAGAAGGAATTAATTTGATGGAGATATGTGGAAGGAAAAATAATCTTCCATCATATTTTAATGATAAAATAAATTATTCTAATAATCTTTCTAAACTCGAAAAATCAGATTTTTACTTAATCTGTATTGATGATGATCAAATTGAAAATATTTCTAAAAATATAAAAATTGACAAACACAGTATAATCTTACATTGTTCTGGTTCAACATCTATCAATGTATTATCAAACAATTTTTCATATGGTGTATTGTATCCTTTACAAACCTTTAGTATTAATAAAAGTGTAAATTTTAATGATATTCCAATTATAGTCGAGGGTAATTCCATAGAAAGTTTAAATAAAATAAAAACTCTAGGTTTAATGATTTCTGACAACGTGTTAAAGGCCTCTAGCAAACAAAGATTAGCCATTCACGTTTCTGCTGTTTTTACAAATAATTTTACAAATTACATGAGAATTGTAGCGGATGAAATTTTAAAATCAAATGAAATTGATACAGATATTTTAAATCCATTAACTCTAGAAACTTCAAATAAATTAAAATATTTATCTTCAAAAGATGCTCAAACTGGACCTGCATTAAGAAATGATTTAAAAACAATAAAAAAACACTTAAATTTATTAAAAGGAACAGGCTATGAAGAAATTTACAAAACAATTTCTTCAAAAATCACAAAACTAAACAATGAACTATAAAAAAAAACTCAACAAAATAAAAACATTTGTTTTTGATATCGATGGCGTATTTACAGATGGAAAAATTATGGTCGATAGCCAAGGAAAAGAATCTAGATTTTTTAATACTAAAGATGGAATAGTTGTAAAATTAGCTAACGAATTAGGTTATAATATTGCTATTATTACAGGAGCTAATAATCAAGGAATAAAAGCTAGACTAAATAGACTTGGTGTTAAAAATGTTTTTCTAAACTCAAGTGACAAAGTAAAAGATCTTTTAAATTATTCTAAAATTAACAATATTAATCTTAAGGAAACTGTTTATATGGGCGATGACCTTCCCGACATATTCCCAATGGAATTAGTTTATTTAAAAACATGTCCTTTTGACGCTGCTCCTGAGGTTAGAGAAATATCTGATTATGTGTCTAATAAAAAAGGTGGAGAGGGATGCGTGAGAGATATTATAGAACAAACACTTAAAGTTCAAGGAAATTGGAACCTAAACAAAAAACATCAAAATATTTAATTAATGTTTTTTGAAAAATTAAAAAACTATAACGTTTTATTAGCTTCAGGTTCAAAAAGAAGACACGAACTTCTTAACCAACTAGGTGTTGAATTTAAAATTGTTAATCAAGAAATAGAAGAATCCTTTTCTAATGAGCTAAAGTATAGTGAAATAACAGATTATTTAGCTAAAAAAAAGTCGTCATTATTGATTAAAAGTCTAAAAAAAAATGATTTACTTATAACCTCAGACACAATAGTTTGGCACAAAAACAGAGCCCTTGGTAAACCAAAAAACAGAGATGAAGCATTTGAAATGATCAAATCACTTGAAAACTCTTCTCACGAGGTAATTACTTCAATTTGTATTTCAACAATAAAATCTCAGGTGATTGTAAATGAAAAAACACTTGTTTTTTTTGATAATATTGACAAAAATGATCTATTATATTACACAAAAACATCTGATGTATTAGATAGAGCAGGTAGCTATGGAATACAAGACTATATTGGTCATATTGGTATAAAAAAAATTCAAGGTTCATACAGCAATGTATTAGGCTTTCCTACAAATTTATTTGTAAACACAATCAATTCTATGAATTTATGAAATGGTTAAAGGCTTACACGTTAATTTTAATTATAAATTTTTTATTTATAATTTATTTTATTATTCTAACTAATTATTATTCGATTTAATATGTCTTTAATTGATTGGTCAATACTTTTAACTACAATTTCTTTCATTGTAATATATGGTGTTTATAAAACCAGAAAATTCAATACAATTAAAGATCATTTAAAAGGTGGTGGATCAGCAAATTGGTTAACTATAGGTTTGTCAGTAATGGCTACTCAAGCTAGTGCAATTACATTTTTATCAACCCCAGGACAGGCCTATAATGATGGAATGGGATTTGTTCAATTTTATTTTGGACTTCCGCTTGCCATAATTGTTATTTGCATGGTTTTTATTCCAATATACCACAAGCTAAAAGTATACACAGCATATGAATATTTAGAAAAAAGATTTGATAGAAAAACTAGAACACTGGCTGCAATTTTATTTTTAGTTCAAAGAGGACTAGCAGCTGGAATAACAATCTTTGCTCCTGCAATTATTCTTTCAACAATTTTAGGATGGGATTTAAAATTACTAAACTTAACTATTGGTTTATTAGTGATTTTTTACACTGTAAGTGGTGGCACAAAAGCAGTTAGCATAACTCAAAAACAACAAATGTTTGTAATAATGAGTGGAATGTGGATAGCGTTTGCGATTATATTAAATTCTTTTCCAGATAACTTAAATTTCACAGAAGCTATTAAAATGGCAGGAATTGGAGGAAAAATGGAAATTATAGATTTTTCATTTGATATTGATAAAAGATATACTTTTTGGAGTGGTATAACAGGTGGCTTTTTTTTAGCACTCTCATACTTTGGAACGGATCAGAGTCAAGTTCAAAGATATTTAACAGGTAAATCTGTAAAAGAAAGTCAGCTAGGTCTAATGTTTAATGCAGTGTTAAAGATCCCTATGCAATTCTTTATATTATTTATTGGAGTGATGGTATTTGTATTCTTTGAATTTAACAATACACCCATAAACTTCAATCCACAAGTAGAAAATTATTTGGAGCAATCTCAAAACCCAGAGTATTTAATTGAAAAAGAAAAATTTATATCTCTTAGAAAAGAAAAAAGAAATTTACAAAAAAAATATATTGATAACATTGATTTTAGAGTCACAAAAAATCTAGAAAAAGAAATCAAACAACTGCATAAAAACGAAAAGAAAATTAGAGAAACTGTAAAAAAAATTACAAAAAAAATTGCCCCTCCTTCAATCGAATCTAATGATTTAGATTATGTTTTTATTTTTTTTATAATCAACTATCTGCCAAAAGGTATTATTGGCTTATTACTTGCTGTAATTTTAAGTGCAGCAATGTCATCAACTGCGTCAGAACTTAATGCACTATCAACAACAACCGTTATTGATATATATAAAAGAAATCATATTGAAAAAAAATCTGAAAAACATTATTTAAAAGCCTCAAAATGGTTTACAGTTATGTGGGGAGTAATTGCAATAATTTTTGCTAGTTTCGGATCCTTATTTGAAAATTTAATTCAACTAGTAAATTTAATTGGATCAATCTTTTACGGAACTATATTAGGTATTTTTATGGTAGCTTTTTTCTTTAAAAATATAAAAGGAAACCAAGTTTTTTATGCTGCATGTATATCTCAAATATCAATATTTATGATCTACGGGTTCATAGAAATTGGTTATTTGTGGTTAAATTTTATAGGTGCGTTTTTAACAATATTTATTTCAAATTTGATAAAAAAAAGATAATGAATTAATTTTTTGTTTATAGTCTTAATTTGGAATGATATTTGTTTATTATTAAAAAATATTAAAATTGAAAATATACCAAATTAAAACAAAACAAAAACTTCCAATTTCAGCTAAAAAAGCATGGGAGTTTTTAAGTGATCCAAATAATCTGGCAGAAATAACTCCAAAATATATGAATTTCAAAATTTTAAGTGGAGCTGACAGATCAATATTTGCGGGGCAAATTATACAATACAAAGTAACACCTGTTCTTGGAATCACATTAAAATGGGTTACAGAAATTACGCATGTAAAGGAAAATGAATATTTTGTTGACGAACAAAGGTTTGGACCATATTCGTTATGGCACCATAAACATTTTATTAAAGAAATAGATGGAGGTGTTGAAATGGAAGATATTATAGATTATAAAATTCCGTTCGGAATTTTAGGTCAAATTGCTCACCCCTTGTTTGTGAAAAATAAACTTAAACAGATTTTTAAATTCAGAGAAAAAAAACTAATTAAACTTTTTGGAAAATTATAATATCATGAAAAAAAATATTCTATTTATTGGTGGATCATCCGGAATCGGTTACGAAACTATAAAACTAATACACAATCAACATAATATTTATGTTGCCAGTAGGTCTATCGATAATTTTAAAGATTTAAATGTTAATTACATTAAATATGATGTTTTAAACGAAGAATTAAACACTGAAACTATTCCTGAAGAATTACATGGTTTTGTTTATTGTCCTGGAAGCATCAACCTTAGACCATTTAGGAGTCTAAAACTTAGCACTTTTGAAGAAGATTTGAACATTAATTTTTTATCAATGGTCAAGTCATTACAAAAAGTAATAAATAATCTCAAAAAATCTGGAAACTCTAGTGTTGTATTATTTAGTACTGTTGCTGTAAAAGTCGGTATGCCATTTCATACTAGTGTTTCGGCGTCAAAAGGAGCAATTGAAGGTTTTGCTAGATCCTTAGCAGCAGAGTACGCTCCTTCATTAAGAGTTAATGTCATAGCACCATCACTTACTGATACACCAATGGCTCAAAGATTTTTAAATAATGATTTAAAAAAAGAAAAAGTAGGTGAAAAACACCCTCTAAAAAGACACGGAAATCCAAAAGATATAGCTAATTCAGTTGTTCATCTACTAAGTGATAATAGCTCATGGGTTACAGGACAAATATTGGGTGTTGATGGTGGAATATCATCAATTAATCTTTCGTAATTGAAGAATAAAATTTCAATATTTTGGTTTAGAAGAGATCTAAGATTAGATGACAATAAAGGTTTGTACAATGCATTAAATGAGAAAGAAAATGTATTACCAATTTTTATTTTTGATAAAAATATTTTAAATAAATTAAAAGAAAATGATCATAGGATTGAATATATAATTCATTCAATCTCAAAAATGAATGATCTTTTGTCAAAAAAAAATAAATCAATTTCATGTTTTTACGGAAATCCCAAAAATGTTTTTTCAGATCTTATAAACAAACATGATGTTCAAAAAGTATATACGAACAGAGATTACACACCATATTCAATTAAAAGAGATAGTATTATTAAGAGTTATTTGGAAGATAATAAAATAAAATTCTGCGATTACAAAGATCATGTTTTGTTCGAAAAAAACGAAGTTGTAAAAGATGATGGAACACCATACAGGGTTTATACTCCGTTTTCTAAAAAATGGATCATTAAAATGAATGAAAATGGGGTTCCAGAGTATTGTTCTGAAAATTTAATTGAAAATTTAATATCAAATGAACATAAGTTCAATTCGGAGTCAATGGGATTTATTAAATCAAATATAAAGTTTTTAAAAAGTGATATTTCAGATCAGATAGTAAATAATTATGAATCAAAAAGAAATTTCCCTAGTTCAAACGGAACATCAAAAGCAGGAGTAGAATTAAGATTTGGAACGATTAGTACTAGAAAATTAATAAAAAAAGCTCATAATTCAACTAATAATACTTTTTTAAAAGAATTAATATGGAGAGAGTTTTTTCAACAAATACTTTATCATTTTCCAAGAACTGTAATTGAAAGCTTTAAACCAAAGTATGATAGAATTGAATGGCTAAATAATGAAAAAGATTTTTCAAAATGGTGTAATGGTCAGACTGGATATCCGCTAGTTGACGCAGGAATGAGAGAATTAAACGAAACTGGATTTATGCACAACAGAGTTAGAATGGTAGTAGGTAGTTTTTTGTGTAAACATCTGCTTATTGATTGGAGATGGGGTGAAGCGTATTTTAGAGAAAAACTGTTTGATTATGAAACTGCTAGTAATGTTGGAAACTGGCAATGGGTGGCAGGTTGCGGAGTAGATGCGGCACCATACTTTAGAATTTTTAATCCCCATGAACAACTTAAAAAATTTGATAAACAATTTAATTATGTAAAAAAATGGGTGCCAGAATTTGAAACAAATCAATACACAAGCCCAATAGTTGATCATAAAGAAGCCAGAGAAAGATGTCTAATAACTTATAAAAAAGCTTTAAACACTTGAAAATAAATATAATTTTCCCAAATCAATTATTTGAAAAAAGTTTATTGTTTGACAATAAGAGTACTACATATTTAATTGAAGAACATTTATTTTTTAATCATTATAATTTTCATAAACAAAAAATACTATTTCATAGAGACTCTATGATGAATTATTATGATTATCTGAAAGCTAAAGGATTAGAGGTCACATATATAAATTCTTTCGACAAAGAATCTGACATAAGAATATTTTTAAAAAATACAAAAGCTCAAGAAATTGACATCTATAATCCAATTGATAATTGGCTTGAAAAAAGAATCTTTTCTTCATGTGAAGAAAAAAATATTAATATAAATATTCACGAAAATCCTCTTTTTTTAACCAAAAAAAGTGAATTGAATCCTTTTTTTAATCCAATTAAAAAAAAGCTTTTCCAAACATCATTTTATAAAAATCAAAGAATAAAATTTAATATTCTTTTAAACAATGAAAATAAACCTGAAGGAGGTAAATGGACTTATGATGACTTAAATAGAAAAAAATTTCCAAAAAATAAAACTACACCAGTAATTGAATATTCCTATCTTGAAAGTAGTAATTACAATAGTTCAAAAAAATATGTTTCTAAGTATTTTTCTAAAAACTATGGAGAATTAGGTGAATCACAATTATATCCTACAGATTTTAAATCGGCAAAAGAATGGTTTAATAATTTTTTAAAAACTAGATTTAATGAGTTTGGAATTTATGAAGATGCTATTTTAAAAAACGAATCTATAATAAATCATAGTGTTTTGTCTCCGCTTATTAATTCAGGTCTATTAGATCCAAAATACATTCTTCATGAATCAATTGAGTTTTATAAAAAAAACAATATACCACTCAATTCATCTGAGGGGTTTATAAGACAAATAATTGGTTGGAGAGAATTTATAAGAGGTGTATACATTTGTAAAGGTTCGGAAGAAAGAACAAAGAATTATTGGGGTTTTAAAAGAAAAATACCAAAATCATTTTATACTGGAACTACAGGAATTGACCCTATAGATGATACTATTAAAAAAGTTAATAAGTCTGGTTATGCTAATCATATAGAAAGACTAATGATTTTAGGTAATTTCATGGTATTATGCGAATTCGATCCTGATGAAGTTTACAAATGGTTTATGGAACTTTTTATTGATTCTTATGATTGGGTAATGGTTCCTAATGTATATGGGATGAGTCAATTTGCAGATGGCGGATTAATGTCTACAAAACCCTACATAAGCAGTAGTAATTATATTATAAAAATGAGTGATTATAAAAAAGGTGATTGGAGTGATATTTGGGATGGATTATTTTGGTCATTTATGGACAAACAAAGAGAGTTTTTTAAAAAAAATCCAAGAATGAGAATGCTTATTAGTAGTTTCGATAAAATGGATCCCTTAAAAAAAGAAAAATTACTTTTGAATGCAGATAATTATATAAAAAATTTATAATATGGTTAAACTTGACCTTATTCAGATTGATAGAATAATAGAAATGGCTTGGGAAGATAGAACCCCATTTGAAGCTATTACTTTTCAATTTGGATTAACAGAAAAAGAAGTCATCCAATTAATGAGAAGAGAGATGAAGTCAAAAAGTTTTGCAATGTGGAGGAAAAGAGTTCAAGGTAGAAAAACGAAACACATTAAACTTAGGGATGATACTGTAAATAGATTTAAATGCACAAGACAGAGGTCAACTGGAAATAAAATATCTAAACGAAATTAAATCCTCTCGATTTTAGCACCAAGAGCCCTAAGCCTCTCGTCAATATTTTCATATCCCCTATCGATTTGTTCAATATTATGAATTATACTTTTGCCTTTCGCAGAAAGCGCAGCTATTAATAGTGAAATACCTGCTCTTATATCTGGAGAAACCATTGTAGTTGCTTTTAATTGTGAAGTAAAATTATGGCCTATTACATTTGCTCTGTGTGGGTCACATAATATTATTTTAGCACCCATATCTATTAATTTATCTACAAAAAACAATCTGCTTTCAAACATTTTTTGATGAATTAGCACACTTCCCTTAGCTTGCGTTGCTACAACTAAAATAATACTCAATAAGTCTGGTGTAAATCCAGGCCAAGGTGCATCAGAAATAGTTAAAACTGAGCCATCAATATAATTTTGAACTTCATAACCATCAGTATGTTCATCAATAAAAATATCGTCATTTTGTTTTTCTAATTTAATACCAAGCTTTCTAAAAACATTAGGTATTTGTCCTAAATTTTCCCAACTAACATTTTTTATAGTAATTCTACTTTTAGTCATTGCTGCTAAGCCTATCCAACTACCTATTTCAATCATATCAGGCAAAACCTTGTGAGTACATCCGTTTAAAGTTTTGACACCGTTAATAGTCAATAGATTTGAGCCTAGTCCCGAAATATCAGCTCCCATAGAAATTAACATCTTACATAACTGTTGTATGTAAGGTTCACAAGCGGCATTATAAATCTCAGTTTTTCCAGTTGCTAAAACAGATGCCATTAAAACATTAGCAGTTCCAGTAACAGAAGCCTGATCAAGTAAAATAAATGATCCCTTTAACTCTTTGGCTTCAACGCCGTAAAAATATTCTTCTTTATTATATCTAAAAGATGCTCCTAGCTTAATCAAACCAAGAAAATGAGTATCTAATCTTCTTCTTCCAATTTTATCACCTCCAGGTTTTGGAATATATCCCTTACCGAATCTAGCTAATAAAGGACCTACTATCATAATTGACCCTCGTAAACTACTGCCTTTAATTTTAAATTCCTTTGAATTCAGGTAATCAATATTTACATTATCAGCTTGAAAAGAATATTTATTTTTTTTAATTCTTATTACTTCAACTCCAAGAGAACTTAATAAATCAATTAATTTTAAAACGTCAATTATTTCAGGAATATTATCAATTACAATTTTATCTTTTGTCAATAAACAAGCACAAATAACTTGTAAGGCTTCATTTTTTGCGCCTTGAGGAATTACTTCACCTTTTAATTTTGTACCGCCTTGAATTGAAAAAGTACCCATTTAAAAACAATTAATTATTACTCCTTTTTTTAAAATTTCTATAGTGCTTCTTATTGTTTTTATGAACAGGAGTTTTAGTAAACTTTTTATTTGTTAACTTAATAAGATTTTCAGAATCTGACAATGGCTTATCCTCAATAGAATAATTAATTTTTCCATTTGAGAGCTCATTTAAATGTTTAAAAATAACATCATCTTCAACTGTATCTTTATTCCAGTTCAAAAAACACTTTTTCATATGATTTGCTATAACATAAATAAGTTCTTTTTTCATTTCCCCATCTTCCCAGTTAACAGCAACGTCAATCATACGTTTAATATTATTTCCATAAAATCGATATTTAGGAAAATTTTGAGGATATTTTAGTTTATCTGGTCTTTGATCGAACACCTCCTTAGATGGAAGAGGATACGGGCAATCAATATCTAAAGCAAAATCAGACATAATAAATAATTGATCCCATAATTTATGTTGAAATTCAGGAACATCTCTAAGATGCGGGTTCATATTTCCCATAACACCTATTATTGCTTTTGCTATATTACTTCGTTCATCTCTATTCTCACAAGCAAGAGCTTGATCAATCATCTTGTGTAAATGTCTTCCATACTCTGGAATTATGAGTTTAGAACGTTCTGTGTTGTATTGTAAGTTATCTATCAATTTATGGGTTGTTTAAAAAATGAAGTTTAACAAATTTAATAAAATTAAATCATAATGAAATAATTCCATTAATCTTTGAGGCTAATTTGTATTTTTTGATGATAAAACTCGGAGATTTCATTACTGCTGTAATCGAAAAACTTGTGAATTTTTTATTAGAAGAAACTCGATATGAAATATCAACATTTTTAATATCATTAAAAATAGACTTAAGTTGATCAATATCATTAATTTCCGATTTAATAATAAACTTAAATCTATATAAACTTGGCCAAGAAGAAGAATCTGATAATTGTTTTTCTAACCTTTCGTAAAAATCATTATTATCATTATTCACTTGGCAAATATATATAGAAAGTACTATTAATTGTTTATTTTGCAGGTCATATTATGAATAAAAAAATATTAATAACTGGAGGTCCTGGAACTGGAAAAACTGAACTTATAAGAGGATTAGAAAAAAAAGGTTACAATTGTGAAAACGAAATTGTTAGAGATATAACCGAGAGTGAGCAAAAAAAAGGGGTAAAGCAGTTTTTTTTAAAGGATCCTATAGAATTTAGTAAACGATTAATGATTTTAAGGTCTAATCAATACAATAAATCTCAAAACAGTGATATTACATTTTTTGATAGAGGAGTACACGAAATAATTGCCTATTTAAATTTTATAAAAATTAAATACGATAATTACTTTATTGAAAGTGCGAAAAAAATTGTTTATGATAAAATCTTCATACTTCCACCTTGGAAGGATATCTATATTAATGATAATGTACGTTATGAAAGTTTTGATCAATGTAAACAAATTCATGAAGAGATTGTAAAAGTGTACAAAGATTTAAAAGTAGAAATAATTGTGTTAGAGAAAAATAGTGTACCCAAAAGGATCGATAACATTTTACAAATAATAAATTATAAAAAAATATGAATATTATATTTATGGGAACGCCGGATTTTGCAGTTGAATGCTTAGATGTTCTTGTAAACTCAGACCATAGTATTGTTGCAGTCGTTACTTCTGAAGATAAACAAGCTGGAAGAGGACAAAAAATAAAAACATCAGTTATTAAAGATTATTCATTAAAAAAAAACCTAAAAATACTGCAACCAAAAAACTTAAAAGATTCAAGTTTTATTAATGAAATAAAAAATTTAAATCCAGATATCTTTATTGTAGTTGCTTTTAGGATGTTACCTAAAATACTTTGGGAAATTCCAGCAAAAGGAACTATAAATTTACATGCTTCTATATTACCAAATTTAAGAGGGGCTGCACCAATTCATTGGGCAATTATAAACGGACTTAAAGAAACTGGTGTTTCAACATTCTATATAAATGAAAAAATTGATTGTGGTGAAATAATAGAACAGAAAAAAGTTCCTATTTCTAAAAATGAAAATACAGGAGAATTATATATTAAATTAAAAAAAATTGGTGCAATTACTATATTATCAACTTTAGAAAAAATTAGTAATAAAAATTTTAAATGTATTAAACAAAATGAGAACGAAAAATATTTAAAGGCACCTAAATTAAACAGAGAAAACACAAGAATACAATGGAAAAAATCTGTAAATGAAATTCATAATTTTGTAAGGGGACTATCTCCTTTTCCTTCGGCTTGGACTTCAGTTAATAATAAAATAATAAAAATTTATAAATCAAGAGAATATTCTAATACTATTGAGAAAAAATTTAAACCAGGAACGATAATGATGAATAAAAATACATTATTAATTTCAACAGGGAGTGGACTATTAGAGGTCTTAGAATTAAAACTAGAGGGTAAGAAAATAATGACAAACATTGAATTCAATAATGGATTCAATTCACTTAATATGAGTATTTTAAGTTGAAAAAAGGATATCTTTTATTTGCAGAACCAACAATTCAACATGATTTAAACTTCAATCGCTCTGTTGTTTTAATTGCAGAACAAAATGAATTAGGATCTGTGGGGTTTATTTTAAATAAAAAATCAAATTATTCAACCTTAGATTTGATTCCAGAATTTAATTATGATTACCCTATATATAATGGAGGTCCAGTTGAAAAAGAAAATCTTTACTTTATACATAAAGTTCCTTTACTCATAGAAAATTCAGTTAAGATAAATGACAAACTATATTGGGGAGGAGATTTTGATTCACTTGTAAAACTAATTAATGATAAAAAAATAAAAAGCAGTGAGATAAAATTTTTTTTAGGTTATTCTGGCTGGGATGAAGGTCAACTGAAAAATGAATTAAAAAATAACTCTTGGATATTAGCTAAGAGCGAAAATATCGAAACATTGTCTTTTAACAATCTAAACAATATCTGGAAAGAAAAGTTAGAAAAATTAGGAGGAAAGTATTTACTCTGGTCAAATTCACCAGAAAATCCACAACACAATTAAATATTAGATACTTTTTTATTCAAGAAATCAATAAAAATTTTAGCAACATCATTAGAAAAAGATTTGTTTCTATAATTTGTCACAGTTATTATACCTGAAATTGAATTTGTTAACCATATTTCATTTGCTGAAAGTAAATCAAATGGAGATATTACGGTTTCTTCAATCGAAAATTCGGGAATTAGTTTAACATATTCAATTATTTTTTTTCTCATTATACCCTTTAAACATCCTGAATCTAAATTTGGAGTTATAATTTTATTTTCACGAACGATAAAAAGATTGCCATTTAAAAATTCAGTAACATTTTTTTTATTATTTAATAAAATACAATTATCTAAATTATTTTCATTAGCATAAATACCTGCTAGAACATTAATTAATTTATTATTAGTTTTTAAATTTGAAAGCAAATCGTTTTGGATGTAATAGTCCTTAAATAAATCAACTTTAAATTCAGAATCTTTTAAATAGAACTCTTCACTGTCAATTACACTACAATTAATAATAAAACTAGGAGACAACAACTCTGGAGCATAATACCCACCTCCATCTCTAAAAATAGTCAATCTAACTCTTCCTGTAAAACTAGGATTAACTTTAGAAATTGTGTTTGTAATTTGTACTTTAAAAAAATCTGGAGTGTAGCTTTGTGGAATTTCAATTCTAATTATTCTCATAGAAGACATTAAACGCATGTAATGATCTTCCCAAAAAATAATTTTATTATTTACAATTCTTATAGATTCAAAAACCGAATCTCCGTATAGAAAACCTCTATTTAATAAATCAGATCCTGATTTATTAATATAATTTTCGTTGTAATTTATCATGAATAATTAAGATGAACCTACCAGTTTTTTTAAATCAGATATTTGACTTTCCCAAATCATTTTAGATTCTTCTACTTCATCTTCATAAGCAAAGTCAGTTACCATTAAGGAAACGTCTTTAGTTATCTCATCAACAACAATTCTAATTTCAAAAAAACATTTGTCTTGATCATCAGAATCATCCATCCATCTATATTTGACAAAAGAAGCAGACTTAGACGAAATTAAATCAGCAATTTCTTCTGATCCATCCCAAAGAAATGAGAAAGATTTTCCTCTAGAATTTACATCATCAGCAAACCACTCGCATAATCCAGAAGCAGATGAAATATATTGATATAACATGTGCGGTGAAGCTTGAATTGGAAACTCTATTTCGAACTTTTCTTTTAATTCCATAATTGGCAATATATAGATTAAATCAATTCTAAAAAAGAATTTTAATTATTTTTTATTCTTAGTTTGCCCCTATATAATTTGTTTATATATTTACGCGCATTTTGTAATGGCGAGATAGCTCAGTTGGTTAGAGCGTCGGATTCATAACCCGGAGGTCGGGAGTTCAAATCTCCCTCTCGCTACTAATAAAATTTACCTGCTAATTTACCTGCTATAAATCCAGTACTCCAAGCAGATTGAAAATTATATCCACCTGTTAAACCATCAATATCAAGTACCTCACCAGCAAAATAAAGGTCAGTTACAATTTTACTTTGCAAAGTTTTTAAATCAATATTTTCTAACGAAACCCCTCCACAAGTAACAAATTCTTCTTTAAAAGTTGTTTTACCAATTACAGAATATAAATCTTTTGTTAAAAATTCGATGAGTTTCCTCATATTTTTTTTACCAAGTTCTCCCCATTTTTTATTATCATTTAAATTAGATTTTTCAATTAGAAAAAGCCAAAGACGGGAAGGCAAATCAAATGGATTTTGTTTTGATAACAATTTATTGGAAAAAAGCATGGAATAATCTTCCAATTTCTTAAATAAGATCTCTGTATTAGTTTCAATTAACCAATTTATATGTATATCAAAAGAATATTCCTTTTCAAATAAATCTCGGGCGCCTATTGATGATGCTTTTAAAATAACAGGACCACTCATCCCCCAATGTGTAATTAGAAGAGGTCCAAATAAATCTATTTTTGTATCTATAATTTTTATCCTTACTTGTTTAAGAGCTATACCAGATAAACTAATAATTGATTCGTTCGGCATATTAAATGTAAAAAGAGATGGAATTGGATTAATGATTTTATGACCTAATTTTTTTAACCAATCAAAGCCTTTTAATTTTGGACTTCCACCAGAGGCTACAATAATACTATCAAATAAATCAGAAGAACTATTATCATTAAAATTAATAATCCATTTTGATTTTACTTTTGATAGATATTTTACAGATCTTAAGAATTTTATTAAAATATTATTTTTTTCACATTCATGAACTAAACAATCTATTATAGATTGTGAATTATTAGAAATAGGAAATACTCTTCCGTCAGGTTCGACCTTTAACGGCACTCCCCTTTCTTCAAACCAGTTTCTAGTATCTTCTGTTCCAAATTGATGAAATATATTTTTAAGTTTTTTACCTCCTCTTGGATATGCATTACACAAAGTTCTAATGTCATTTGTTGAATTTGTAACATTACAACGACCGCCACCTGAAATTTTTACTTTTGAAAGAAATTTAGAACTTTTTTCAAACAATACTACGTTATAGGTTGAATAATGATTTTTAACAGAAATTGCTGAAAAAAATCCTGCAGCACCACCCCCAATAACAGCTATGTTTTTCATTCTAGAAATTTTAAAACAGAAGAATTACGTTTTAACTAAACAGTAGTTAACTAAAATATGATTGAATCAATTTTCTTTAAATTATAAGTTGATTGAGTTCCTTCAATCATATTTTTAACTATAATTTCTTTATTATTATATTCATTTTCACCAAAAACAATAGCATATGAAGCATTGTGTTTATTAGCATAAGAAAATTGCTTGTTAAGCTTAACTTGATCAGGGTATATTAATACTTTTTTATTTTGATTTCTTAATCGATCGATTACGGGATAAATTTCTTTTAAGTAATTAATTCCAAAATTGATTACAATAACATCAAAACTATTTTTAAGATGATCAGGGAAAAGATTTCTTTCTTCCATTAAAATAAAAATTCTATCCAGACCAAAAGAAATACCAACACCACTAGTATTTTTCATATTAAACAATGAAGTTAAATCATCATATCTTCCACCTCCACCTAAAGAACCCAATCTAGTATTAGATTTTGAAGAAACTTCGATAATTGTTCCTGTATAATAATTTAACCCTCTAGCAAGTGTTAAATCAAATTTAATTTCGTTGTTAATTGATTTATTAGAAATAAAATCAAAAATACTGGTTAAATCATCTAAGCCTTCCACTGCTAATGGTATATCACAAAGTATTGATGAAATATTGTCAAAACTTAATGATTTATTTTTTAATAAGTTTTCAAGTTTAGAAATTGAAACATTACTAAACATATATTTAATTTCTTTTACAACTGAATCAATTCCTATCTTGTCGAGCTTATCAATTATTGAAATAAATTCATTTAAATTAGAAGCTATTCCTAAATATTCTGCAATACCTTTTAAAATAAGTCTATGATTAATTTTAAAAACTAAATCATCAAAACCTAATTCAGTAAAAACTTTATCGTATAATTTAATTAATTCAATTTCTTGAATAATAGAATTATTACCTACAACATCAGCATCACATTGAGTAAATTCTTGAAATCTTCCATGTTGGGGACGATCTGCTCTCCAAACATTTTGAATCTGGAAGCGCTTAAAAGGGAAGATTAAATGATTTTGATGTTGTGCAACGTATCTTGCCAAAGGAACTGTTAAATCATACCTAAGACCTTTTTCAGACACTGATTTAGTAAAAGAATTAAGATTATTTGATTTTAACGCTTCAATATCAGCTTTTTTTACTTTTTCACCAGAATTAAGAATCTTAAAAACCAATCTATCACCCTCATTACCATACTTTCCTAAAAGAGTACTGTTTTTTTCTAAAGCCGGAGTTTCAATTTCTGAAAAACCAAAATTTTTGAAGTTCTTTTTTAGAATATCAATAATGTGATTTCTTTTAGAAAGTTCAGAAGGAAGAAAATCTCTAGTTCCTTTAGGATTAGAAGGTGAGTTAGACATTAATTTAAATTAATAATAAAACAAATATCTGATTTTTTTAAGAAAATAGAATCAGATTTAAAAATATTATTAAATTAGTTTAGTCTACAGCCTTAACAACTTCAAAAGATAATTCGTGAATAACGTTCCTATGCAGTCTTAAAGAAGCTACATTAGTACCAAGTCGTTTGACAGAACCTCCCACGATTTTAATAATTTTTTTATCAAAATCAAAACCAAGGTTAGACAATTCACTATTTAGATCAGTGCTCGAGATAGAACCAAATAACTTACCACCTGTTCCAGATTTAGCTGATATTTTGAGTTCTAACTTATCAAGTTTTTTAACTAATTTATTAGCTTCATCAATAACTTTTTTTTCTTTAAATTCTCTTTGTTTAATGTTTTCAGCTAAAACTTTTTTTGAAGATGGAGTAGCTAGTATAGCTAGTCCTTGTGGAATTAAGAAATTTCTTCCATATCCGTTTTTAACAGAAACTAAGTCATCTTTGAAACCTAAATTAGGTACATCATTTTTTAAAATTAATTCCATAATATTATTTTAACATGTCTGCTTGATAAGGTAAAAGTCCCAAATGTCTTGCTCTTTTAACAGCAACTGAAACTTTTCTTTGGTATTTCAAAGATGTTCCTGTTAATCTTCTTGGCAAAATCTTACCTTGTTCGTTAATAAATCTTAAAAGAAAATCTGGATCCTTGTAATCAACATATTTGATACCAGATCTTTTAAACATACAATATTTTTTGCTGTTTTTTGTAGCAATATCTAGTGGAGTAAGATATCTTATTTCACCCTGATTTGCTTTACCTGCTTGTTCTAATGTTGACATAATTAAGCTTTTTTAGTGTTACGTTCTCTTCTTTTAACAGACCAAGCATCAGCATATTTGTCTAATTTGACATTTAAATAACGCATAATCCTTTCGTCTCGTTTTAATTCAGTTTCAAACAATTCAACTGTGGTATTGGCAGCTTTAAAATCTATAAGATTATAAAATCCACTTTGTTTGTTTTGAATGGAATAAGCTAATTTTTTTAGTCCCCAGTTTTCAACTGAGATAATTTCTGATCCTTCGCTGATTAAAAAGTTTTCGAATTTTTTCACTGTCTCCTTTACCTGATCTTCAGATAAAACGGGATTTAGAATGAAAACAGCCTCGTAATGATTCATATATTTTATTAAAAATTGGTCGCAAAAATACATTTTTAATATACACAAACAAAATTCTAAACGTATTTAATTATAAGGGTCAACGTCAATAGAAATTTGAATACTTCTAAATTTTGAAATTGATTCAAAACTAGAAACTATTTTTAGAATTATTTTTTTACTTTTCAGCAAGTTTTCATTAATTGGAATTTTAATTTGAATAATATTAATATATCTATTTTGAATTCTTGGAATCAGAGGGAATTCTGGACCAAAAACTTTGTTTTCAAACCTAGTTTTTAAACTTTTAGTAAACCAAATCGCACCTGTTCTCAAGGTTTCTTTACTCTTGTTTTTTAGAACGACTTTAATAATTCTAGTGTAAGGTGGGTAATCAAACAAATGTCTTTCTTTCAATTGTTCATTAAACATTCCTAAGTAATCATTTTTCTTAATTTTCATCATTATACTGTGTTTAGGATTAAATGTCTGGACTATAACCTTTCCTTGAGATTTGTATCTGCCTGATCTTCCTGCCACCTGTTGAATTAATTGAAAACATTTTTCTTGAGATCGAAAATCTGGAAAATAAATTAAGTTGTCAGCGTTAATTACTCCAACTAGTTCTACGTTTTTAAAATCCAAACCCTTACTAAGCATTTGCGTACCAACTAGTATTTGAAATTTATTTTCTTCAAAATCATTAATTAATTTGAAAAATGAATTTTTATTCTTAGTTGAGTCTTGATCCATTCTTTCTACTCTATATTTAGGAAAATACTCTGTTAATTCTTCAACAATCTTCTGAGTGCCTAAACCCTTTTTAACTAGTGAATTAGATGAGCATTTTATACATTTATCCTCATCATTAACACAGTATCCGCAATGATGGCACTTTAGTTCGTCGGAAACTCTATGATATGTTAATGCAACATCACAATTTTTACAATGAAAAACATAACCACAAGATTCGCATTCTTGATAAGGAGAATAACCTCTTCTGTTCTGAAAAATAATTACTTGTTTTTTATTTTCAAGAGTATATTTAATGTTTGCTAATAAATTTTCGGAAAAACTTCCTGTCATTTTGTTTTTAATAGTAGATTCTCTTAAATCTTCTAAAAAAATTTCTGGCAACTCAATACCTTTATATCTTTTATTTAATTTAATTAATCCATATTTATTAGAAATAGCATTATAATAAGACTCAATACTTGGAGTTGCAGACCCTAATAATGTTTTGGCATTATAAGTCATTCCTAAATAAATTGCGCAATCTCTTGCATTATATCTTGGTGCTGGATTAAATTGTTTGAAAGCATTTTCATGCTCTTCATCTACTATTATAAGACTTAGTTTATTGTATGGTAAAAAAATTGATGATCTGGCTCCTAAAATTATTTTACCCGGATTTTCTAAAACAGTATTCCAAATTTCGGTTCGTTGATCTAAAGAATATTTTGAATGATATACTAATAATTTTTCGCCAAAATATTTTTTCAATCGTACTATCAACTGAGTTGTTAATGCAATTTCAGGCACTAAATACAATACCTGATTATTTTTTAATAACTCTTTTTCAATCAAATTAACATATATCTCAGTTTTCCCTGATGATGTAACGCCATGTAAAAGAGAAACATTTTTGTCAATAAAACTTGACTCTATTTCAAGTAAAGCGATGTTTTGATCATCACTTAATTTTTTAGGCATAACTAATTCTTCTATTTCAAATTGAGTTCGATTAATTATTTCTGAAGATTTAATTAAAATTTTAGATTTAATTAAGTTGTTAATAGTTTCTCTTGAAACACCATACAACTTAGTCAATTCGTTATAAGTAAATTTTGAATTATTTTTATCAGAAACTAAGTCGTTGGCAACAATTAGTTGAGATCTTTTACCAATTAACATTTCCTTTAAGTCTTTTAAACAAATACTTTGATTAATAGAAATCAAATTAATTACTTTAGGTTTAAAATAATCATAAACTTCTTCTTTTAAAGTAATTATTGAATGAGTCAGTAATTCATTTAAAACTTTATTTATTGTTGATTTTTCAAATTTTAATATTAAATCTTTATAAGTTAACTTTTCACTAATTATTAATAAATCAAACACCAACTTTGAATTTTTACTAATATTAATATCAGAAACATCTCTTTTTAATAATAATATTTCACTTTCACTTTTAAGTAATAATAATTTTGGCAAAGCAACCTTAATTACTTGCCCTAATTGTGTCATATAATATTCTGAAATCCAACTAAAGAAACTTAATTGTTTTAATGTAATACATGGCTTGTCGTCAATAATAAATTCTATCTCTTTAGGCTCATAAGAAGTTGGTACTTCATTATGTTTTCGTAAAACTATTCCTGTAATAAATTTAGATTTCCCAAAAGGAACCATAACTCTATAGCCCGGATTAAGAAAATTAAATTCACTTTCATTAACACTGTATGTAAAAGAAGATTTTAGTGGAAGAGGAATAATTACATCAATAAAATTCATGATTAATCAATTATAAACTTTAGAAAACTAATATTAACCAATAGTATATATTTACAGATTAAATATAAATTAAAATTTATCAATTATAAGGTTTATGGAGATTAAGTTAATCGTAGTTGGAAAAACAAAAAATCATGAACTAATTAATCTAATAAGTAATTATGTAAAACGAATTAATTTTTTTAATAAATTTCAAATAATTGAAGTCAATTCGATAAAAACAAAAAAAAATAATGAAAATGAAATAAAAAAAATTGAAGGCGAAAATATTTTAAAAAAAATTAAAAATAATGACCTTCTTTTTTTACTCGATGAAAAAGGAGAAAACTACAACTCAAGAAAATTTGCTGATTTTTTAAAAATAAAACTTAAAGAAAGTAAAACAATTATATTTGTTATCGGAGGAGCTTTTGGATTTTCAAAGGAAGTATATGCCAAATCAAATGGATTAATATCTCTGTCTAAAATGACATTTTCACATCAAATAATTAGGTTGTTTTTTACCGAACAATTATATAGAGCTTTTACAATTTTAAACAATCACCCATATCATAATGATTAAACATATAGATTTAATATTCGCAACTGGAAATCAAAATAAATTGTTAGAAATCAACAAGATTATCCCTAATAATGTAAAGATCATAAGCCTTAAAGACTTAAAGTTCAGTGATGATATTCCAGAGAATGAAAATACAATTGAGGGCAATGCTATTTATAAAGCAAAATACATTTACAATAAATTTAATACTAATGTTTTTTCAGATGATACCGGTTTAGAAGTAGAAGCTTTAAATGGAGAGCCAGGCGTTTATTCCGCTCGTTATGCTGGTGAAGCCTGTGATTCTAATGATAATATCAATAAGTTATTGAAAAAATTAAACAAAAAAAAGAACAGAAATGCAAGGTTTAAAACAATAATAGCTTTAATAATTAAAAATAAAATTCACACTTTTGAAGGAATAATAAATGGTGAAATCTTAAAAAATCCAATTGGAGAAAATGGATTTGGTTATGATTCTATTTTTAGACCAGCTGGTTATTCAAAATCTTTTGCTGAATTATCAATAAATGAAAAAAATATTATTAGTCATAGGTCATTAGCAATAAAAAAATTAATAAATTTTATATCTTAATTTTTTTATAATTTTTATATAAAATGATAGAATATATTTAATTACTTGTATTTTTGAAATTCATGATTAAATTTTATAAATTTTTATTATTTACACTCGTTTTTGGATTTTATTCAAACATAACTTTTTCTCAAAATCTTACAGCATTAGTTGAAAATTCTTCAGATAACAAACCTATTCCAAGTGTACATGTAATCAATTTAAGTCAAGTAGTTGGAGTTATTTCTGACAGAAAGGGGAAGTTTGAAATTCCTGCAAAATTAAATGACACACTTTATTTATCATATCTAGGTTTTAAATCAATAAAAGTTAGAGTAACTAATGATTTATTAAAATTTGAAAATTCTAAAATTCAATTGACTGAACTGGCATACGCATTGGAGGAAGTTATTGTAAAACCATATGAATTAACAGGATATCTTGAAATCGATGCAAAAAATGTTCCTGTAAGCCAATCTTATCGTTACAGCATTCCTGGATTATCCTCAAGAGGATACGAGGGAGGGTCGAGAAATTCAGGTGCATTTTCCAAGGTTATTAGTGCAATTTTTAATCCAGCGGATTTTCTTTATAATTTATTTGGCAAACAGCCTAGACAGTTCAAAAAACTACAGCAAATGAAAGAAGATTTTAGAATAAGAGAACTTCTTTCCTCAAAATTCGATAGAGAAACATTGGTTGAATTACTTCAAGTTCAAAAAATCGATATTGATGAGATTTTAAGAAATTGTAATTTTTCTGATAGTTTTATAGTTAACGCAAATGATTTACAAATTCTTGACGCTATTAGTGGATGTTACGAAGAATTTAAAATTCTTAATAGAAAATAATATTTTTTAAAAAAGCTTACATTTGTATTCTTTTTAAATGGAAAGTTCATGAAGCTAAATAATCTTAATGCTATCACTCCAATTGATGGTAGGTACTACAACAAAACTAGAGACTATAGTAAGTATTTTTCCGAACAAGCTCTAATTAAATACAGAGTATTAGTAGAAATTGAGTACTTTATAGCTTTAACAAAAACTGAAATCCCCCTATTAAAAAATTTTCCTAAAGAATCAATAGAAAAAATAAAAAATATATATTTAAATTTTTCTTACGAAGATGCTATCGCAATTAAAGAGATTGAAAAAGAAACCAATCATGATGTTAAAGCTGTTGAATATTTTATTAAGAATAAATTTAAAGAATTACAATTAGATAAATATTCAGAATACATACACTTTGGACTTACATCTCAAGATATAAATAACACAGCTGTTCCAATTTCAATAAAAGATGCATTATCTAAAGTTTACATTCCAGAGTTAAATAAATTGGTAGATTTATTAGATGAAAAAGTTTTAGAATATTCTAACATTTCCATGTTAGCACGTACTCACGGTCAACCAGCTTCTCCAACAAGACTGGGAAAGGAAATTAATGTTTTCAAAGTTAGAATTCTTGAACAATTAAAATTTCTACATTCAATACCGTTAGCAGCAAAATTTGGAGGAGCTACTGGGAATTTTAATGCTCATATAATTGCTTTTCCTTTAATTGATTGGAAAAATTTTGCTAGTTCATTAGTTAGTGAATTAGGACTTTATCATTCTTTTCCAACAACACAAATTGAACATTATGATCATTTAGCATCATTATTTGATTGCTTAAAAAGAATAAATACTATAATTATTGATTTCAACAGAGATATTTGGTCTTATATTTCAATGGATTATTTTAAACAAAAAATAAATAAAAACGAAGTGGGATCATCTGCGATGCCTCATAAAGTAAATCCTATTGATTTTGAAAATTCAGAAGGGAATCTAGGCTTGGCAAATGCTTTATTTGAACACTTATCATCAAAACTACCCATTTCGAGATTACAAAGAGATCTTACCGATAGCACTGTGCTTAGAAATGTTGGAGTTCCGTTTAGTCATTCTTCTATAGCAATTAAATCTACAATTAAAGGGATTAATAAATTGATTGTAAATAAAATTAAAATCGAAGATGATTTAAATAATAACTGGGCAGTTATAGCTGAAGCAATTCAAACTATTTTAAGAAGAGAAGGGTATCCAAATCCTTATGAAACCCTAAAAGAATTAACAAGAAAAAACACATCTATAAATCGAGATACAATTCATCAATTTATAGATACATTAAATATTAGTAGTGAAATTAAAAATGAATTAAAAAAAATAACTCCGTCAAATTATACAGGAATTTAATTCACTAACTGATTCTTATCATCATTATTATTAAATGTGATACCAGATTGAATCTTAGGAATATTACGCATTTCCATATCTTTTTCAATATCATTTACCTGATCCTTTAAATCCTTTGTAAATATAGTTTTCTTTCGTTTTTCAATAGGAGGGTTTAATTTTTCAGCATTTTCAAATTCAATAACACTTTCTAAGATTTCTCTAGGTAATTTCTTTGCCTTATCTAATGTGCTAAGAAATTCTCGTTGGAAAAAATTATCAATTTGAATTCTTCTTTTGGTAGTATGAGCAAATTTTCCAATAACGCTACAAACATTATCTCTTTCTTCTGGACTCAGTTTATCAACAAATTCATATTCTTCAATTTTTTTTAGACTTAAAATAATAGGTTCCAATGCATCCTTAGTAACTATAAACACATTGTATTCACCAATTTTATAACTAAACTGATCAATTACATTTAAAGTATTGGAGGGAATAACCAAAAATAAATCATTTTTAACATTATCATACTTAGCATATTTTTTTAAATTTTCTGTCTGATCTTTAATATATTTAGGAAAGTTTTCCAAATTATTGTTAGATGGGCTTTTAGCATCAAAAACAATAAGTTGGTCCATTATCTCAATTGAATTATCAGGCTTATTTCTGGGGTGAGGAAATTCTTCTTGACCCACATATTTGATTACATAATTTCTACATATCTCTTTAAGATAATTTTCTACATCTTTTTCATGTTTCACCCACTGGCTCTTCATTTTCTCAAACTCTTCTTCTTTTTCACGAACTCTTAAATTATTATTAGCCTGTTTTTCGTCCTCAGTTGACTGCTTAAGAGTAATGAGTGCTTCAATTTCTTTTTTTGAGTCTAGAACTCTTTTTTCCTCTTGATTACTAAGTTTAGTATTTATGTTTTTTAAATCATTTCTTTCTTCAGAAACAGATTTTAGTGATGTTTCAAGTTCAGTGTTTTTAGTTTTAAGTTCATCAAAAGATTTGAGTTGAACATTTAAAAGATCTCTTTGCCTCTCCAATTCTTTAATTGAAGATTCTTTAAAACTAAGATTTTTTTCTAATTCAATTATTCTTGAATTATTTTGGTCAATATTTAAATTTGGTTTTTTTA
This sequence comes from Cryomorphaceae bacterium BACL29 MAG-121220-bin8, assembly GCA_905182765.1. Taxonomy (GTDB): domain Bacteria; phylum Bacteroidota; class Bacteroidia; order Flavobacteriales; family Flavobacteriaceae; genus MAG-121220-bin8. Next base: position 105,971 of record CAJJCV010000009.1, read on the forward strand.
AGTATAATAAAACAAACCCAATCATAATAACCGCTAAGATTATATATTCCATAATAATTATATAATTTTAAAGAAGAAGATAATTAAAATTAAGGAAAAAATTATTTAGTTAAGTACATTTTTCTTCTAGAGTACAATTCATAGAACTGATCATCTTTTAAATCATCAATAAATAAAATACTTTCACCAGTGCTTTTCATTTCAGGCCCTAAACTTTTATTTACATTTGGAAATTTATTAAAAGAAAAAACAGGTTGTTTAATAGCGAAGCCTTTTAAGTTAGGTTTATAATCAATGTCGGACACCTTAAGCTCACCTAACATAACTTTAGTTGCATAGTTAACGTATGGTTGCTTATAGGCTTTTGCAATAAAAGGAACCGTTCTTGAAGCTCTAGGGTTTGCTTCAATTATATATACAATTTCATTTTTAATAGCAAATTGAACATTAATAAGACCAACAGTTTTCAATGAAATCGCAATTTGATTAGTATGATCAATGATTTGTTGCATAACTAACTTTCCAAGATTAAAAGGAGGGAGTGTTGCGTTTGAATCACCTGAATGAACACCACAAGGTTCGATATGCTCCATGATTCCAATTATTAAAACATTTTCACCATCGCAAATAGCATCTGCTTCAGCTTCAATTGCACCTTCTAAATAATGATCTAATAATAATTTATTATTTGGTATTTTTTGTAAAAGATCAACTACATGAGCTTCTAACTCTTCCTTATTTATTACAATTTTCATTCCTTGACCACCCAAAACATATGATGGCCTAACCAATATTGGAAAATTAAGTGTATCTGATAATTTTAAAGCCTGATCTGCAGTTTCGGCTACCCCAAATTCCGGATAAGGAATGTTATTATCTTTAAGTAAAGTTGAAAAACTCCCCCTATCTTCAGCCAAATCTAAAGCTTGATAAGTAGTACCCATTATCTTTACACCATATCTATCTAATTTTTCAGCTAATTTCAAAGCAGTTTGTCCACCGAGTTGTACAATAACACCTTCAGGTTTTTCATGTTCGATTATATCATAAATATGTTCCCAAAAAACAGGCTCAAAATAAAGTTTATCAGCAGTATCAAAATCAGTTGAAACAGTTTCAGGGTTACAGTTAATCATAATAGTTTCATAACCACATTCAGAAGATGCTAAAACCCCATGAACACAACAATAATCAAATTCAATTCCTTGTCCAATTCTATTTGGACCAGAACCTAAAACAATAATCTTTTTTTTATCTGAAACTTTACTTTCATTTTGAGTAAAAACAGTCCCATCAGAAAGCTGGATCTCTTCTTCAAAAGTAGAATAATAATAAGGAGTTTGTGCCTTAAATTCTGCAGCACAAGTATCAACAAGTTTGTAAACTCTATTTATGTTAAAAGTTTTTCGTTTTTTATTAACTACACTCTCCAAACAGCCTAGCATATGAGCAATTTGACGATCAGCAAAACCTTTTTGTTTGGCCTCCAACATTAAATCTTTAGAAATAGTATTTATATTAAAATCTGAAATTTCTCTTTCTAAGTTCACAAGAGACTCATACTGTCTTAAATACCACATGTCTATTCTGGTGATTTTATGTATCCTATCCAATGAAATACCCATTTTAATAGCATCATAAATAACAAAAACCCTGTCCCAACTTGCGTTTGTAAGCTTATTAATAACCTGTTGGTAATCTGAATATCCTTTTCCATCTGCTCCTAAACCATTTCTTTTAATTTCTAGTGATTGAGTTGCTTTATGCAATGCTTCAATGAAAGATCTACCAATTCCCATTACCTCACCTACTGATTTCATCTGAAGACCTAAAGTTCTATCACATCCTTCAAATTTATCAAAATTCCATCTTGGAATTTTAACAATTACATAATCTAAAGTTGGTTCAAATAGAGCTGAAGTTGATTCAGTAATTTGATTATTTAACTCGTCTAAAGTATAACCAATTGCTAACTTACTAGCCACTTTTGCAATTGGATAACCAGATGCTTTAGATGCTAGTGCGGATGATCTTGAAACTCTAGGATTAATTTCTATAGCAATTATGTCTTCTTTTTCATCTGGACTTACGGCAAATTGAACATTACATCCTCCAGCAAAATCACCTATACTTATCATCATTTTGATTGCCATATCTCTCATCCTTTGATATGTTGAGTCTGATAATGTCATAGCTGGTGCTACAGTTATAGAATCTCCTGTATGAATACCCATAGGATCCATATTTTCGATAGTACAAATTATAACAACATTATCGTTTTTATCTCTTAATAACTCTAACTCATATTCTTTCCAACCCATTAAAGCTTTATCAATTAAAACTTCGTGAATTGGAGAAGCTTCCAAACCTCTTGTTAATAATTCATCAAAATCTTCAGCTTTATAAACAAGGGAGGCTCCACTTCCTCCCAAAGTAAAAGAAGGACGAATAACTAATGGGAAACCAAATTCTTGAGCTATTTCTTTTCCTTTTAAAAATGATGTAGCTGTTTTTGCAGGTGCAACAGGAATATTAATTGTTTTTAATAACTGCTTAAACTTTTCTCTATCTTCTGTAATATTTATAGCATCTATATCAACTCCAATAATTTCAACATTAAATTCTTCCCATATTCCTTTTTCGTCAGCTTCAATACACAGATTAAGTGCAGTTTGACCACCCATTGTAGGCAAGACTGCATCAATACTATGTTTTGATAAAATTTCTTTAATCGAATTAGTATTTAAGGGTTTTAAATATATATGATCCGCCATAACTGGATCGGTCATAATTGTAGCAGGATTAGAATTTATTAAAATTGTTTCTATCCCGTCTTCTCTTAATGATCTTAGTGCTTGAGAACCTGCATAATCAAATTCACAAGCTTGACCTATAACTATCGGACCTGATCCAATTATCAATATACTTTTTAAATCTTTTCTTAATGGCATTTAGATAATATTAATTTGGTTCATGAATATATAAAAAAAAAGGTGTTACTTAAAAAGTAACACCTTGATATTTTTAAAATTTTTATTCACTTATTTTTTATGTCTTGGTTCACATGAAACAGAAATCTTATTTCGGCCTTTAGCTCGTCTACTAGCTAAAACATTTCTACCGCTTGGTGTTGACATTCTTTCTCTAAATCCGTGTTTATTACGTCTTTTTCTTTTTGAAGGTTGAAAAGTTCTTTTCATGTGAAATAATTAACTATTTTTACTAAAATTCGAGGGCAAATATACAATAAGTTTAAACTAACTCAAATGTATTGTTTAAAAACTTTGAAGATTGAAAATTAATTAAAAAAAACAGTTAATCAATGTATCCAAAAACTATAAAACTAATATTAGCAATTTTAACTATCATTTATTCAATATATCAATTTTATGAAAACAATATTGGTAATGGAATAGCTTTGATATTATTAGCTATAATTTTCATTTTTTTATATTTCAAAAACGAAATTATACTGATAATATTTTTAAAATTAAGAAAACAAGATTTCCAAGGAACTGAACATTGGTTAAAAAAAATTAAAAATCCAGAAAGTTCTTTAACAAAAAAACAAGTTGGTTATTATAATTATTTATGGGGGATAGTATGTTCACAAACCAATCTTACAAAAGCGGAAAAATATTTTAAAAAAGCTATCTCAATTGGTTTATCTATGGATCATGATCTTGCAATGGCAAAATTAAGTTTAGCTGGAATATTAATTCAAAAAAGAAGAAAAAGAGAAGCTACTACTCTGTTAAACGAAGCTAAAAAATTGGATAAACAAAAAATGCTATTAGATCAAATAAAAATGATGCAACAACAAATGAAGAAAATTTAATATAAATTTTCTGAAAAATAATTATTTAACCAATCTGCTCTTTTTAAAATCATAGTGTGATCTGCTCTATTCACTGGCACGTAGTTTTTTAAATTTATAACAGGGAAAACTAAATCATAAGTGCCATGAATATGTATAACACCCTTAATAGGTTTGTTTTGTTTCCAATTGATTAACTCCTCGATAGCCCACTTTAAATAATTTTCATCTCTTACTGATAGATATTTTCTATATAGATTAACCTTGCGCTTAATTTTAGGTCCAAGAACAAATGCCAATAAAGATTCAAAATCATTTAACCAAGTTAATGGCAGTAACTTATAACTCTTTGTTTTTTTAGCAAATTTCATTGAATTAGATAATTCTTTATTGGATTTTATACTTGAGATAATAAAAACCTTTTTAGATTTTAATATTTTTGATAATTCCTGAACTATAACTCCACCAAAAGAAACACCAATAAGAATAGGATTGTCATGCTTGATATTATTTGAAAGCCTAACAACATAATTGCTTAAAGATTCTTTTTTAAGAGGTGGAATCCATTCTAAATAATGCAATTTAAAACTAGGATTCAGCTTTATTCTTTCAAAAATCAACGAATTTGCACACATCCCTGGCATAAAATAAATATGAATATCATTTTTAAAAGTCATTGAAATCTATTTTTCCTATCTTTGTAAAACTTTACAAAATTAGCTAATAGAAATTTAATGGGAAAATTAATTATTAACGACAACTTATTCTTGCGTCAGTTCGAAGTTGAAATTGAAGATGATTTAGCTATTATTGAATATGCTCTTCAAGACAGGAAAATTTTTTTAACAAAACTTATAATTCCTTTATCAAATAAAGATGAAAACTTTGAAGATATATTTATCAGAGAAGTTTTCGAAATCATAAAGGAAAAAAACATAAGAATAATGCCTACTGCTCCTCAAGTTAGAAAATTCATTAAAAAGAATAAAGAATTTAAAGAATTACTACCTATTGGTGTTAGGTTATAATTTTTAAATCTGATTTTTTTACCAACAACCAGCCCATCATTATCAATTTCTTCTAACTTAAAAGAAATGATTTTATCTGCTAAATCATTTCTCCAATTAGATTTAACTCTTACATAGTTGTTTGAAAATCCATAAATAAATCCATTTCTATTTTCAGATTCAAACAAAACATCTTTTATACTTCCAAGTTGAGTTTTATAAAATTTTCTTTTTAACTGAACTGAAAGAGATCTTAACAACTTACTTCGTTTTGATCGAATCTTTTTAGGAACAATATTTTTTAAATTAACTGCTTCTGTATTATCTCGCTCTGAATAAGTAAAAACATGAAGATATGACAAGTTTAAACGTTTTATAAAATTATAGGTTTCTAAAAAATCTTCTTCAGATTCTCCTGGAAAACCGACAATAACATCTGCACCAATGCAAGCATTAGGTATTACTTTTTTCACATGCTCAACTCTGTTTTTGTACAACTTTGTCAAATATCGTCTCTTCATGAGCTTTAAAACAGAATCACTTCCGCTTTGCATAGGAATATGAAAGTGGGGAACAAACTTATTACTAGTAGAAACAAAATCTATTATTGCATTGGATAATAAATTAGGTTCTATTGAGGATATTCTTATTCTTGAAATTCCAGTAACTTCATCAAGAGCACTAACCAAGTCTAAAAATGTATTTTCATGATTTTTATTACCAAATTCTCCTTTTCCATAATCTCCAATGTTAACACCAGTTAATACAATTTCTTTAACACCAGAATTTGAAATTGATTTTGCTGCATTTATAATATTGTGAAGCTTATCGCTTCTTGAAATTCCTCTAGCCAAAGGGATTGTACAATAAGTACATTTATAATCGCATCCATCTTGAACTTTTAGAAAAGACCTTGTCCTGTCTCCAATCGAATAACTTGATTTATAAAAATTAGTTTCATTTATTTCGCATGAATGAATTGAACCATTCTGGTTTTTTTTCAAATCATTCAAATAATCTAATATTTTGAACTTTTCTTTACTGCCTAGAACTAAATCGACACCATTCACTTTTACTAATTCCTCGGGCTTTAATTGCGCATAACATCCAATAGCTATTAAAAATGCTTCAGGATTCAATTTTAATGCCTTTGATACATAAGATTTAAACTGTTTATCTGCATTTTCAGTTACCGAGCATGTGTTTATGACATATATATCTGAGAATTGATCAAATTTAACTACAGAATAGCCAATATCTTCAAACTGTCTTGAAATAGTTGAAGTTTCAGAATAATTAAGTTTACAACCTAAAGTAGTTAATGCAACCTTATGATTTTGGCTCATGTTGATTTAATCTCTTAAATTAGCGTACAAATATATGAATCAATCTTAATGATAAACAAGTCAAGTTTTTCAATTCCTTTTTCAATAATCATCATTCTGATATTCACAAGTTGTTCTGAAAAAAATTTAGTTAATGAAAATAAAGTTTTTAGATATAATGAGCATTCAAATATTTCATCTTTAGATCCAATTTATTCCAGTACATTAAGAAATATATGGCCAGTCAATCAACTCTTTAATGGATTAGTTCAATTAGATGATTCATTAAGAACAAAACCTGATTTAGCGAAAAGCTGGACTATTTCCAAAGATGGTCTTGAATACAAATTTTTAATAAAAAATAAAGTATTCTTTCATAAATCTAAAACATTTGAAAAAGATTCCACTAGAATAGTTAATGCAAAGGATTTTGAATACAGCTTTAATAGATTGAAAGATCCTTATTTAGTATCACCAGGATCTTGGGCTTTGAAAAATATAAATAGTTTTAAAGCAGAAAATGATAGTGTATTTGTTATAAAATTAAAAAAACCATTTGCAGCATTTTTAGGTCTACTATCAATGAAATATTTTTCAGTTGTACCTTTTGAAGCCGTAAATTATTATGGAGATAGATTTGGTAAAAACCCTATTGGAACTGGTCCGTTTAAATTTAAAAGATGGGAAGAAAATATCAAGCTAGTTTTAAGAAAGAATAATTTATATTTCGAAAAAGATAGTAGTGGTAAAAAGCTGCCTTATCTTGAAGCGATATCAATTACATTTTTACCAGACAAAAAAAGTGAATTCATGGAGTTTGCCCAAAATAAAATTGATTTTATCAACTCTATTGATTCTTCTTTTAAAGATCAATTAATATCCATTGATGGAAATTTAAAAAAAGAATATTCCAAATCAATTAAACTTATTTCTGGACCATATTTAAATACAGAGTATATAGGATTCTATCTTGGAGATGAAAAAAGTCAAATTCATTCTAAAAAACTAAGATTAGCTATAAACTATGCTATTGACAGAAAAAAAATGATGAAATATCTAAGAAATAATATTGGATATGCAGCTAATAACGGGTTTGTTCCTTTAGGATTAAATATTAAAAACAGGGTAAATGGTTTTAAATACGATTTAAAGGAAGCAAAAAAATTAATTCAAGAATATAAAACAGAAAATAATAAAGAAAAGATAGAACTCAAACTCACAAGTGACGCAAATTATTTAGATATAGTTGAGTTCATTCAAAGAGAACTACAAAAAATTGATATTGATTTATCAATTAATATTGTCCCTGCATCTGCTTTAAGACAAGGTAAATCTAATGGAAAATTTGAAATGTTTAGAGCAAGCTGGATAGCAGATTACCCAGATAGTGAAAATTATTTAAGTTTATTTTATTCAAAAAATTTAGCGCCTAACGGTCCAAATTACACTCACTTCAAAAGTAGTGAATATGACAAATTGTTTGAAAGCACTTACAACGAACAAAATAGTACAAAAAGAAAAAAAATGTACCAAATTCTAGATAGTTTAGTATTAGAAAACTCACCAATTATACCATTATACTATGACAAGGTTATGAGATTTAGTCAAATGAACATTGAGGGATTAACAACAAATCCTGTAAATCAACTTAATTTAAAGAAGGTTTATAAAAAGTAGATTACTTTTTAAGTTTAGCATATCTATTTTTAAACTTATCAATTCTACCAGCAGTATCAATAAGCTTTGATTTACCAGTGTAAAACGGGTGAGAAGTTCTAGATATCTCTAACTTTACAAGAGGGTAAGTAGCACCATCATGTTCAATTGAATCTTTACTTTCAACTGTTGATTTAGTAATAAAAACATCATCATTAGACATGTCTTTAAAAGCAACTAATCTGTAATTTTCTGGGTGTATACCTTCTTTCATTTTTATAATAATTGGATGCAAATTTAATTCTTTTTTATCAATTTGCAACTTTATATTATTTATTACTAATCAAGTATTTAAATAATAGCTATTTTTACATCAAAATTAAAATCTTATGATAGAAATCAGTTCAAAAGAGTACATGATTAATTATGGCCTTTTCTCAGGAATAACTTTAATATCCTTTAGTTTAATGCTCTTTTTCTTGGATGCACATTATGAACAGGATACTTTTGTTCAAATCACCAATACTTTAATTCAGTTTGTGGGAATCACTTTAGGATGTTTAGCTTTTAAAAAAGCAAATGACTCTAAAATTACAGCTGCTGAAGTCAGAAAAATAGGAACAGGAATATCATTAGTTATTGCGCTGATAGGAATTAGTTATACGGCTATTCTAACAAATGTAATGGAACCTGATTATATGGACAAAGTATTAGAAATTTCATACAATCAGACCATGGAGGATTATCCTGAAGCTCTTCAGGGAATGGATCTTAATACTTTCATTGAAAATTCCAAACCTTTCACTTTCTTAACATATCCGGTGATATTAATTTTTACACTTTTGTTTGGATTTATATATAGTGTTGTTTTAGGTCTTTTCATCAAAACAAAAAAACAGCTTTAATTAGTTGAAAATGAATCTCTCAATTGTCATTCCGCTTCTAAATGAGCAAAATTCTCTTGAAGAGTTAACAAGCTCTATTTCAACTGTTGTAAAGGCTTTGAGATTGGAGTTTGAAATCATTTTAATAGATGACGGAAGCACAGATAATTCATGGAAAATTATTTCGGAAATTTGTTCTAATAACCAAAATGTAAAGGGAATAAGATTCTTAAAAAACTTTGGTAAATCTCAAGCGCTTTCAGCAGGTTTCAAAGCATGTAACGGAGATGTAGTTGTAACAATGGATGCCGATTTACAAGACGATCCAAATGAAATTCCAGAACTTTATAAAAAAGTCAAGGAAGAGAAGTTTGATTTAGTATCTGGATGGAAAAAAGTTAGATACGACTCAATAATATTCAAGAATTTTCCATCGAAAATCTTCAATTGGGCTGCAAGAATTACCTCAGGAATAAAACTTAACGATTTTAATTGTGGTATTAAAGCTTACAAAAAAGAAGTAATCAAACAGATTAAACTAACTGGTGGTATGCACAGGTACATTCCAGTGCTTGCTAAAAATGCAGGATACAACAGAATCACTGAGAAAATTGTAATACATCACCCTAGAAAACATGG
>CAJJCV010000010.1 GCA_905182765.1 Cryomorphaceae bacterium BACL29 MAG-121220-bin8
TTGGTAATCAATTTCTTTGTTTTCAAGATCTCCTAAAATTTCTACAGATTTTAGAGTGTTATTTGAAATTTGAGTTTCAATATCAAAGGTCCTTATGCTTTCAATTTCATCTCCAAAAAACTCAATTCGGTAAGGCTTATTATTAGAGTATGAAAACACATCAACAATCCCACCTCTAACTGAAAAATCTCCTGGTTCTACTACAAAGTCTTCTCTGTTAAATTCTAAATCAAATAGTTTTTCATTAAAGGATTCTAAAGACATTATATCCTCTGTTTTAATTTTTAAAAACCTTTTTTTTATGTCTTTTTTAATAATTATTTTTTCAAATATTGCTTCAGGATAAGTGACTATTAAGTTTTTATTAGAATTAGAACTCAAGTTTCTTATTAATTCTGTTCTTAAAAAAATACTTTGAGTGTTAGTTTTTTTAAAATCATTTTCTCTGTTGTAACTGCTAGGAAAAAAATACAATTGATTTTCATTTATTAATCCTTCAAGATCATTAAAATGGTATCCAGCAGATTCTTTATTTTCTAAAATCCAATAAATATTTTTATTTGAATTTGAAAACAAGCTATTTATTAAAAAAGATTTTGAAGACCCGTAAAGACCTTTTAAAATAATATTACTTTCAGATTTGTCAATAGAAGTTTGAAGTTTCTGAAGATTCAGAGACTTATTGTCTTGAGTAAAATATGGAGGTTTAACTCCTTTTTTCATTGTCACAAATATCATTAAAATTGTTATACTTTTTATCATTTATTGAATATTAAATTCATTAGTTTAACTTTGAATTTTATTATGAATGTTCAAATAAGAGAAGCAAAAAAAGATGACATGAAAGATGTCATTAAATTAATAAATGAATTAGCTGTTTTTGAAAAAGAACCACGTGCTGTTGTAATATCTTCAGAAGATTTAATTAAAGATGGTTTTGGAGAAAGGCCATTATTTTCTTGTTTTGTTGCATTAGTTAATAATAGAATTTCAGGAATGTGTTTGGGTTATCCTCGTTATTCAACATGGAAGGGACCTACTATGCATTTAGAAGATTTGATAGTTACACAAAACATGCGCGGTAAAGGAATTGGTTTTGCGTTATTTTCACATTTTATAAAATTCTCTCATTTAAAAAATGTTAGAAGAATTGAATGGGCAGTTTTAGATTGGAATATTGATGCTATTAATTTTTATAAAAAAAATGGAGCATATGTATCTAAAGAATGGCAAATAGCTCAAATGAATGAAATAGCAATTAATAATTTTATTAGTAACAATGAAAATATATAAATTTGGTGGTGCTTCTGTAAAGGACGCTGAAGGTGTTAAGAATTTAGTTACTATATTGAATCATCTTGGTCAACAGCATACTCTTATAGTTGTTTCTGCTATGGGTAAAACAACAAACTCATTAGAGCTAGTAGTCAAGAATTATTTTGACAACAAGGAAGATTTACAATACTCCATTAATGAGGTTTTTAATTTTCACAACAAAATATTACACAATTTATTTAAAGAGGATAATCATCAAATATTTTCTGAGTTTCATGAGATTTTTGAAAATCTAAGAATATTCTTAAAAAGAAATAAATCGCCTGATTATTCTTTTGTATATGATCAGGTTGTAAGTTTTGGAGAAATTTTATCAACTAAAATCATAAATTCCTATTTGAATTATTCAAGTATTCCTTGCAATTGGGTTGACGCTAGAATATTAATAAAAACTGATTCAAAATATCGAGATGCAAATCTTAATTGGGAGCTTACTAAGACTTCAATTTACAACAATATTAATACTAAACTATTAAACATTACTCAGGGTTTTATAGCTAGTGATGCTAATAATTTTAGTACAACCCTTGGTAGAGAAGGTTCAGATTATACAGCGGCAATTTTTGCTTATTGTCTTAATGCAGAATCTGTTACAATTTGGAAAGATGTTCCGGGTGTTTTAAATGCCGATCCTAGAGTTTTTAAAAAGCCTCAATTATTAAATAAAATCTCTTATACTGAGGCTATTGAACTTGCTTTTTATGGAGCTTCTGTTATTCATCCAAAAACCTTACAGCCTTTACAGAAAAAAGAAATTCCATTATATGTCAAATCATTTTTAAATCCATCTGGAAAAGGAACTGCAATTTCAAGAGGAACTAAAATAGACCCATTAATTCCCTGTTTTATTGTACAAAGAAATTTAAATTTATTAAAACTATCCTCTTTAGATTTCTCTTTTATTGTAGAGGATAATATTAGAGATATTTTTCAAATCCTTCATGAAAATAAAATGAAGGTAGACTTGATTCAAAATTCTGCAATTAGTTTCTCTGTTTGTATTTATGATAAATATTCTAGATTAAAGGAATTGCTTTCTATTTTGAAAGCTACCTTTAAAGTTGAATGCACAGAAAATGTTAGTTTATTTACAATTAGACATTTTAATGAACACTCTTCTAATGAAATTTTAAAAAATAATAAGCTTTTATTAGAACAAAGGACTAACGAAACACTACAGTTGGTAGTTTCTTAATCTATATATTTTTTATAGAAATCTAAAGTGAAATTTTTAATTTCATCTCTACAATTGTCAAAATCATTTTGTGGATTAATTGAATTTTCAATTTTTGAAGGATCTAAGAAATTTTTATGAATTCTTAAAGCATTTTTAGATGGAATATTTGGACAGCTTTCGTTAGCATGATCACAAACTGTAATGATGTAATCAAAGTTTATATCCAAGTATTCATTTACGTTATTAGAAGTGTATGTACTTATATCAATACCGTCTCTAAGCATTGTCTGCACAGCATTAGGATTCAATCCATGAGTTTCAATTCCAGCACTGTAAATTTTACATTTATTATTAGAAAATTTATTAAAATAGCCGTGGGCAATTTGACTTCTACAAGAATTTCCGGTGCATAGTATTAAAATATTTTTCATTATTTAAAGAAGTTTTTTTATTTTTTCTAGTGCAATTTCTACAAGTCCTATTTTACTTTCTTGAGTCCACCCAGCTATGTGAGGAGTTATAATCACGTTACTTGAACTATTTAAATAATCCAAACTGGATTGGTCATTTTCATTGACTGTAAGTTTTTCAAATGATTTTTTTTCAAAAGCTATTACATCAAGACCTGCACCTAAAACTTTTTCATTTTTCAATCCTTTTATTAGGTCATTCATTATTACGCAATCACCTCTTGATGTATTTATTAACCAAAATGGTTTTTTACAAGATTTAATAAAATCCTTATCAATTAGTCCATTTGACTCTTTTGTCATTGATACATGAAGACTGATTATATCAGAATTATCTTTTAGATAGTTCAAGGAAACAGGACGTGCATACTTATCTTTTTTAATATTTTTAATATCGTAAAAAATGATATTTACATTTAAACCTATTAATTTTTTAGCAAAACTTTTTCCAGTATTTCCATATCCAATTAGTCCTACTGTTTTGTTTTTCAACTCAAATCCTCTGTTAGATTCTCTTTTCCAAATTCCATTTTGAACTTCTTTACTGCTGGAATTAATATTGTTTAAAAGAGATAAAAGCATTCCTAGCGCATGTTCTCCAACAGCGTTAGAATTGCCCTCTGGAGTTGAAATTATTTGTATTCCTTTTTTCTCTGCATAGTCAACATCAATATTTTCAGTTCCAGAGCCTATTCTAGCAATAAATTTTAAGTTTTTACATCTATCAATAAAACTCTTATCAATTGAAATTCTACTTCTGAGTATAATTCCAAAATAACTAGATAATTTCAAGTCTGATTTTAAAGTATCGAAATCATAATGGTTTGTAAAACCAATTTTTTCTAATTTTTTTCCAAGAAAAGGATGAGTAGTATCTAAATGAAGTATTTTCATTTTTAGAATCCTAATATAATTTTTGCAATATAGAAAAACAGAAATATTCCAAAAATATCATTACTTGTAGTGATAAAAGGTCCAGTTGCTATTGCAGGATCTATACCTTTCTTGTCAAGAAGTATAGGGACTGATGTGCCAATTAAAGCAGCAACCACTATAACACAAAGCATCGAAAGTGAAATGGTTATACTAAGCTCTATTGGTAGATTAGTTGCTAATCCAAACAAAATTGTCAAAAACCCTAAAATGAAACCATTAATTAGACTTAATCCAAGCTCTTTTAAAAGTCTACTAACCAAACTTCCTTTTACAACATCATTTGCTAAACCCTGAACTATAATAGCAGACGATTGTACTCCAACATTTCCCGCCATTGCAGCAATAAGAGGAGTGAAGAAAAATAAAGTTTTATAGCTAGGGTGAGTCATCACCTCTTCAAACCCTTCTAAAATAAATACACTTCCAAGCCCTCCAACTAATCCTAAAAATAGCCAAGGCAATCTAGCTTTTGTTAGTTCAAAGATCGAATCGTCTGCTTCAACATCTCCTTGAACTCCAGCTGCAAGTAAGTAATCTTCTTCAGCTTCTTCTTTGATAAGGTCTACAATATCATCAATTGTGATTCTGCCTACTAATTGTTTTTTATTGTTAACCACAGGGATAGCTTCAAGATCATATTTAGACATGATTTTTGCTACTTCTTCTCCATCTTCATAAACATTAACTGAATCAACTTTTGGAATGTAGATGTCTTTAATTAATTTTTTAGCTGGAGAGATTATCAAATCTTTTAAGGACAACCTTCCAATCAATTTTTGTTTGTCGTCAACAACATAAATTGAGTGTACTCTTGTGACATTTTCACCTTGTTTTTTTATTTCTTTTAAACATTTTGTTATTGACCAATTTTCGTTTGCTAGAACTAACTCTTTAGCCATTAGTCCGCCTGCAGAATCTTCTTTATACGATAAAAGTTCTTTTAAATCATCTGCTAAATTATTATCACTTATTTCAGAAATAACCTCTTCTTTTCTTTTTTCTGAAAGCTCTCCTAAAATATCAGCTGCATCATCACTATCTAGTTCTTCAAATGCATCTGCAATTTCTTTTACAGAGAGGGCCTTAAGTATTTTTTCTCTAACATCTTCATTAAGTTCAGTAAGGATTTCTGAAGTTTTTTCACTGTCAAATAATTTTATTAAATAAATTCCTTGATCTTCATTTAGTTCATTAATGATCTCTGCCATATCGGCAAAATGAACATCTTTAACAATCTTTTTAAGAGGAGTGTTTTTTTTTGCTAAAATTAAATCAGCAATTTTTTTTAAGAGTTCTTCGCTAAGTTGAAATGTCTCCATTTGCAATAATATTAGTTAGATACACAAAATCATCAACACTTAAGGTTTCAGGTCGTCTATCAAAGATAACATCTTCTTTTATAATATTACTTAAATTAAAAACTTTTAAACTATTTCTTAATGTTTTTCTTCTTTGTTGAAATGAGGTTTTTACAATTTTAAAAAAGAAAACTTCATCACAGTTCAATGTTAATTGAGTTTTTCTAGTTAATTTGATTACTCCTGAATTTACTTTTGGAGGTGGAGTGAATTGTAAAGGATCTAATGAAAACATAAATTCAGTTTCATAATAAGCCTGTACTAAAACAGAAAGAATTCCGTAAGTTTTTGATCCTGGACCTTCGCAAATTCTTTTGGCAACTTCTAATTGAAACATTCCCACCAAGGTGTGTACCAAATTCCTATTTTCTATTGCTTTAAATATAATTTGTGAAGAAATATTATACGGAAAATTTCCAATTATTCCAATTGGA
>CAJJCV010000011.1 GCA_905182765.1 Cryomorphaceae bacterium BACL29 MAG-121220-bin8
TACCATTTAAATCATCTATGAAATTTACTCCTTTTTCTCTGTAAAGAGCTAAAATAATTTCACAATCAGAACTAGTTTGAAAAGCATATTCAGACTTAAGATTGGATCTTAGCTCTTGATGATTATAAATTTCACCATTAGCAGCTAAACTCAAATTTTTATCATCACTATATATTGGTTGATTTCCTGAGGCTGGATCAACAATAGCTAATCTTTCATGAGCCAATAAAACATTTTCACCACAGTGAATACCGCTCCAATCAGGCCCTCTGTGTCTAACTTTTTTTGACATTTCCAAAACCTGGGGTCTTAACAAATCTGAAGATTGTTTAAGATCTAATGCACACACTATTCCACACATAATTTAAATTTTAAGCAAATATGAAATAAAAAGTTTAATTTATTATCAATAAAAGT
Organism: Cryomorphaceae bacterium BACL29 MAG-121220-bin8; assembly: GCA_905182765.1. Lineage (GTDB taxonomy): Bacteria > Bacteroidota > Bacteroidia > Flavobacteriales > Flavobacteriaceae > MAG-121220-bin8. The sequence goes on from CAJJCV010000011.1 coordinate 418, forward strand.
CTAATTAGTTATAGATTTATATTAAATATGAGATTAAAGTAATGATTTATAACAATATATTAATAAAAACAAAAATCATATTTAAAAGTGAAACTTTTACTAATTTGGTTTTATCAAAAAAATTCTAATGAATCCAATTGTATTTTTGAAAAACGTAAACATTTCACAAAACAACACTTCAATTTTGTCAAATATTAATTTGTCTGTGAATAAGGGGGAATTTATATATTTTATCGGTAAAACCGGAGTTGGAAAAAGTAGTTTGTTAAGAATTCTTTATGGTGATATCATGATTAAAAATGGAGAGGCCAGAATATTAGACACAAATCTTACTAAATTAAAAGACAAAGAAATTCCTTTTTTAAGAAGAAAACTTGGGGTTGTTTTTCAAGATTTTAAACTATTACCAAATAAAACAATAAAAAAAAATCTTGAATTTGTTCTTAGAGCAACTGAATGGAACGATTCAGATAAAATAAATTCTAAAATTATAGAAGTTCTTAAAAAAGTAAATCTTGAACATGTTATTGACAAATATCCATTTGAGCTTTCTGGCGGAGAACAACAAAGAGTAGCGATTTCAAGGGCATTATTAAACAATCCTGAAATAATTTTAGCTGATGAACCAACAGGAAATTTAGATCCTGCTACCAGTGCAGAAATCATGAGCTTAATTAAAGAAATTAACAATACTGGAACTACTATTTTAATCGCAACACACGATTATGATATAATATCAAAATTCCCGGAAAAAACAATAAGAATTGAAAAAGAAAGATTTTTTGAACTTTCTAAAAAAACTTAAAAAAGCAATGCTTTTTATGCTTTAAAAGTAATTTTTCGCATACGAAGACTAGCTGGCGTAACCTCTAGATATTCATCAACTTTAATATATTCCATACATTCTTCAAGAGAAAAATCAACTTTAGGAGCAATTTTCATAGCTTCATCAGTACCAGATTTACGCATATTAGTTAATTGCTTCCCTTTTATCAAGTTAACGCCCATGTCGGAATCTTTACTATTTTCTCCAACTACTTGACCAATATAAATTTCCTGATTTATATCAATAAAAAAACGTCCTCTATCTTGAAGTCTATCGATTGCGTAAGCAGTTGCTTTTCCAGCTGCAGAAGAAACAATAGCTCCTTTAATATCCTCAGAAAACTCTCCTTTAAAAGGGCCGTATTCGCTAAATCTATGATTTACAATTGCCGTACCAGCTGTTGCTGTTAAAATTCTATTACGCAAACCTATTAAGCCTCTTGATGGAATAGTAAACTCTAAATGCTGTAAATCTCCTTTTGGCTCCATCACCAATAAATCTCCCTTACGCAATGAAACTAAATTAATTGCTTTGGAAGCACTCTCTTCTGGAACATCAATAGAAAGAGTTTCATATGGCTCAGATTTCACTCCATCGATATCTTTTATAATTACTTGTGGTCTACCTACTTGAAGCTCATAACCTTCTCTTCGCATAGTCTCTATTAATACTGATAAATGCAAAACTCCACGTCCAAAAACATTAAACTTATCTTCACTGTCAGTAGTATCTACTCGAAGAGCTAAGTTTTTTTCCATTTCCTTAAACAATCTATCACGTAAATGACGAGAAGTTACAAATTTACCCTCCTTACCAAAAAATGGTGAATTATTAATAGTAAACAGCATACTCATAGTAGGCTGATCTACTTCAATTCTCGGCAATGCTTCTGGATTTTCAATATCTGCAATAGTATCTCCAATTTCAAACCCTTCTAAACCAGTAATAGAACAAATATCTCCACTTCTGACTTTAGAAACTTTTACCTTACCCATTCCTTCAAAAACATGTAATTCTTTAGTTCTTACCTTTTTAGTAGAACCATCTGCTTTACACAGCATGTAATCTTTATTTTCTTCTAAATTTCCTCTAAATACACGTCCAATAGCGAGTCTTCCTGTAAATGAAGAAAAATCTAATGATGTAATTTGCATTTGTGGCGATCCTTCTCTGTATGGTGCTTCAGGAATAGACTCAATTACAGCATCTAATAAATCTATGATATTTTCTTTTGGATCCTTCCAATCTGTTGACATCCATCCATTTTTAGCTGAACCATAAATTGTAGCAAAATCCAATTGATCTTCTGTTGCATCTAACGCAAACATTAAATCAAATACTTTTTCATGTACTATGTCAGGAGTACAATTTTCTTTATCTACTTTATTTACAACTACAATTGGCGTTAAACCTAATTCTAATGCTTTTCCAAGTACAAAACGAGTTTGCGGCATCGGTCCTTCAAAAGCATCAACTAACAACAAAACTCCATCAGCCATTTTTAAAACACGCTCTACTTCACCACCAAAATCGGCGTGACCAGGTGTATCAATTACATTTATCTTAACACCTTTATAATCAACTGAAACATTTTTTGAAAGAATAGTAATTCCTCTTTCACGTTCCAAATCATTATTATCTAATAATAATTCTTTACGTTCCTTACGATCATCTAATATTTTTGCTTGGTCTATAATTTTATCTACCAAGGTTGTTTTTCCGTGATCAACGTGCGCAATGATTGCTATGTTTCTTATTGATTGCATCTGTACTTTATATAATTTCGCGCAAATGTAATGTCTTTTTACATACTAATTGCATCAAAACCATATAACTAGAGAATATTATTTAATTTAGCATAAATAAAATTTCTTAAATGATAGATAATATTCCAAACATTAAGAACATCGATTCTGATAATTTTTTTTTAATTGCTGGACCATGTGCCATCGAAGGTGAAGAAATGGCATTTGAAATTGCTCAGAAAATATTCGAAATAACAAACAAGCTGCAAATACCTTTTGTTTTTAAAGGAAGTTTTAAAAAAGCAAACAGAAGCCGAATTGATAGTTTTACTGGAATTGGAGATCAAAAGGCGTTAGAAATTTTAAAAAAAGTAGGTGAAAAATTTCAAATACCAACCATAACAGATATTCATGAAATTAATGATGCAGAACTTGCTGCTAAATATGTTGATATTCTTCAAATACCCGCATTTTTAGTTAGACAAACAGACTTATTAGTTGCTGCAGCTAAAACAGGAAAATATGTTAGTTTAAAAAAGGGGCAATTTATGAGTCCTGAAAGTATGTCTCACGCAGTTAAAAAAATCAAAGACTCTGGAAATAATAATGTTTTAATAACAGAGAGAGGAAGCATGTTTGGATACCAAGATTTGTTAGTTGATTTTAGGGGGATTCCTGCAATGAAGGAATTTGCTCCAGTTGTTTTAGATGTTACTCACTCTCTTCAACAACCAAACCAATCATCTGGTGTTACCGGAGGAAGACCTGAAATGATCGAAACAATTGCTAAAGCAGGTATTGCAACAGGTGCAGACGGTATATTTATTGAAACTCATTTTGATCCTCAAAATGCAAAAAGTGACGGAGCTAATATGCTAAATATAAATAAACTTGAAGGTTTGTTAGAAAAATTAGTAATAATTAGAAAAGCTATTAACTCTTTCAAGTAAATCAAATTAACATATATTTGTTCTTCAAAAATTAGTTCTTTGAAAATAATGGGGTCGACTGGTTTTGACAGCAGGTCCGGTTGAATTGTAAGCAGGTCGAGCGCTGGGTTATCGCTCGTTAATAAAATGATACCAAACCTTAAATGGCGAAAATAATTACGCTCTTGCAGCTTAATAACTGAATCATAGTAAGTTAAAGCCTTGTCCCGCCAGGCGGGAAAGTGAGATGTCTCAGAATAGCCCTTGTTGATGGCGATTCATGTTGAGACACCATAAAAGTCAACATAGAAATTCTAGAACTTCGATAGAATTTTAAAACTAAAGAAGATAAGTTTTATTTGGGCAGTTTTCAGTCAGAATATTATCGAAAACCAATTGAAAACTAAATCTGTAGAAAGCTATTTTATCGCTTGTTTGGACGAGGGTTCGATTCCCTCCGACTCCACTAATTAAAAACCTAACTACTTTATAAACAAGTGATTAGGTTTTTTATTTTTAAAACTTGTACGATTATCCTACGGCTAACACTACTAAAACACAAAAATTCTCAATAGTAATTTTTAATTGGTACTACCCCACTAAATAAGATCGGTTTTATTTTAACGGGAGGTGTTTATATAATAGTAAGGTTCTGGGTGTTTAAAACAGAATATGGTATGCCTATGGTTTAGTTTATCAAAAAAATTAATTAATAATTATTTTATTTATTTTTATTTTTTATATTAAAATATGTTTAAAGTTTGTAATATATCAGTAGGCGAATTTAATCTGAAGAATTCTGTAATAAGTACAAATCAGATACTGAATCCAACTAATATCATTTTTTTTTTTAATGATGATGATAAAGTTTTTTCATATGCCGTAAAATCGAGTTCGGACAAATTTGTTGTGGATATTTGCAAAGATTATGGTGTGCCAGATGGCGCTACACTAAGAAATTCAATTCCTGACTATCTAAAAAAAGATATTAATAATATTCTTCTTAGTTCAGTTGATTTTGAAGAAATTGATGATGAAGGTCTGGAATATTTGTCATTTTATCCTTTAGAGAATGAAAATGTTAAATATGAAACATTGGATAATTTCGAGTTAGGTGAAAATTATATAGCTGTGCAAAGTATTTATGGTTGGTTTAATTTCTCTGAACACCTTTTAAAATCTCCAAATATTAACAAACTGAAAGATGGGTCATTGGAAGAAGAATTCTATGTAAGTCAAGACGAAATTGGTATTATAGAAAATTTTATTAGTGAAACGGATAAAATAATTTTATTTAAAAAATAAATTCCCAATATGAAAAAATTTGATGATGTTGAAATAGAAAAAGACACAAAAATTATATCTGTTAAATATATTAATATTGAAGGTTATGATTGTAGGTGTGAGGTTTGGAATTGGGATGGAGTTATTGCTGATTCTTTAATTTTTTATAAGTATGACTTTAAAAAACCATATGAGATTAGTGTAATTAAAATTATTGAAAGTTATATTAATGAGAATTATGACGATTCTAAACATACTATAAAGACTGATGGTAATTATATCTTTTTCAATTATAATTTTGAAATACAATAGATTATTTCGGAAATCAATCGACTTTTCTTTGTAATAGAAAAATCTTTTTTTAAATAAAAACGAACCTAAAATTTTTGATGGTAATCTAGTCTAATATTTATTATAGCAATCTATATATAATTACCAATCAAAAGACAGAGTTAGCCACCAAAAACTATTTGAAACTAAGTCAACAACATCTGTATCCCAATCATCTGAATTTGTTATTTCATCTGTCATTTTATTAATATAATTTTCTCGAATAATTCTTGTTTCAGAATCTTCATCATAAATCAAATATTCATTCCATATTTCATCTGTCATTTGATTAATAATAGCTTTATCTCCATCACTAATTAACTCAAAAGGCTCGTTGATTATTTCCGACTCAAATGAATTTTTCTCCCATTCTTCTGGGTCGTGATATAGCGAAAACAAACCTATAAAACCTTCTTTATCATCATCATAAATAAACTTGCCACAAAACTCTTCAAAGACTCCCCCACCTCCGTAACCAATTGCTGAAATATATACGTAATTATTAATTGTTTTTTTTACTATTACAGTATGAAGCGAATTACTAATGGATGACCTGTTTTCATCTAATTTTCGAATGTAATACATATGGTATTTTTTAAATCTAATAGAACTATTAAAAATTTATTAATTATTTAAAATAAATATAACAATTATATAAACCTTATTAATTTAATCCCTTTAAAGATGACTATGTTATTGTATAGCAGATCTTTCTGATAGCTCTCAATTACGACTGTTCGTGGGTATTTAATTTTAATTATCATTTTTTATATATTTAGATTATGGAAATTAGAAATTCGTTTAAAGATTATTTAGGTCGTTTGAATGATGATGTAACTAATAAAAAAAAACTTATTTGGAGTGTTTTAATTGTGGGGACATCTATTACATTCTTTAACATATTCAAATTCCCTGCTTTATTTTAAAAATGAAAAAGAATTTATTATCACTATTTTCTGGTTGTGGTGGAATGGATATTGGTTTTGAAGGTGGTTTTAAAGCACATAAATCAACACTAAATTTTGATATTCACAAAGACTGGGTAGAGTCAGAGGAAAAAAATAATTTTTTATTAAAGGAAACTATTTTTGAAACTAAATTTGCAAATGATATAAGTAGTCATGCAAAAGTTGCTTGGGATACGTATTTTTCAAATAAAAGAGGATTTGATTTAAACGAAACTTACAGAGTAGATAGTATTGTAAATATTGTAAAAGAATTTAAAAACGGTAATACAAATGTTTTTCCCAAAAATATAGAAATTGTAACTGGAGGTTTCCCCTGTCAGGACTTTAGTGTTTCTGGAAAGAGAAAAGGCTTTATGTCTCACAAAGACCATCAAGGAAAAATAAAAAAAAATATCCCAACTGAAGAAACTCGAGGTAAATTATATATGTGGATGAAAGAAGTAATTGAAATAACTTCACCTAAAATATTTATTGCTGAAAACGTAAAAGGACTTGCAAATTTAGGAGTCGTGAAAGATATTATTCAGAAAGATTTTTCAAATATAAATGGAGGAGGCTATTTAGTTCTCCCTCCAAAAGTTTTACATGCAGGTAATTTTGGAATTCCTCAGTCTAGAGAACGAATTTTTTTTATTGGATTGAAGAAATCCGCACTTACTAAAAAGGCATTGGAAGAATTATCTAAAGCTGATATTTCTGAAACATATAGTCCTTACCCGACTGCAACTCATCGTTTAAACGGGGAAATACATTATTCTTCTTATGAAGACAAATTAACAACTTTTAACAAATGTAAAAATGTTCTTTTAGATTTAGAAGAGCCTGAAAAAAGTGATGACATATCACAAAACTATTATTCTAAGGCAAAATTTATGGGAAAACATTGTCAAGGTCAAAAGGAAATAAATTTAGAAAAATTAGCCCCAACAATTAGAGCTGAACATCACGGAAATATAGAATTTAGGAGATTAGCAAATGAAAATGGAGGTAATTATAAAATTGAAATGAAAAAGGGAAAAAAAGAAAGACGATTAACTCTAAGGGAGTGTGCTAGAATTCAAACCTTTCCTGATGACTTTAATTTTGTTATACCAACATCTGAAAATAGTAGAAAAAAATTCGAGTTAAGTCCGTCTCAAGGTTACAAATTAGTAGGGAATGCTGTCCCTCCTTTATTAGCATATCATATAGCCAAAAAAATAGAATCCAACTGGTCTTTTTACTTTAATCCTTAGTAGCTAATTTCAGATAAGAGCGATAATAAACCTTATAATTTTTGATTTTAAATTAAAAGGATTTTGTTTTTTTATTCTGCAACTTCACTTAATTAATTACAAACACAAAGCAATCTATAATCAAGAGTTTTAAATTTTACTGAGGTTTAAGAAATAATATCCTTAACCCAACAATTACAAATATAAAAACCGAGTAAATTATAAAAAATGGTATCACAAATTCATGCAGTTTAAAAACCAACATAAAAGCCATAATCAATAACTGAAAACCAAGCCCATAGATAGATACTAAAGTCATAAACCACTTTGGAAACGGAGGACTATATCTAGCATTTCTATCCATATAATACATGACTTTATCAAAAGAAATATATAAAATATTATAAATTTTATAAAAAATATTTACCATGTTTTGACTCTCTCCTTTAAAAGCTGTAGGAGCACAATCTTCAATAATTCGACTTGTAGAATCACCATCGACAGAATGCCTTAAAATAACATAATAGTAATTAAATACTGTTCCTTGCATCTGAATACATATAAAAGCAAGTAACATTTGAGTTACAGAAGCTTCGGACAAATAACAGAAAGCAGATAAAAAACAAAAATTAAGCAAGATATCCGCAATTGAATCATAATAACGCCCAACATATGAGGGTGTATTTTTCAATCTTGAAAGCTCACCATCAGCAGCATCCAAAATAGATTTTAATATTATAAAAAAAGCAGCTGTTATGTAATATTCATTAAGCATAAATCCAATAGCAATAAAACCAGTAATAAAAAACATAGTTGTAACATGTATTGGGGTAACACTTGTGTATTGAAAACGTTTAGCTATCCATTGACCAGCTGGCCTTCCATAATCAGATAAGTCTATAAATTGGAATTTTTTTGGAAGTTTTGCCATTATAATTTTATGTAAAAAGGGTTAAAGGTACGTATATATACATATCATTATTTAATACTCACATTCTTCTCCACTTGATAGGCTTGTAGATTTCCAAGATAGATTTCCTGCTTTTTTAGCCCTACAAGAATTACTATATACCAAATTATTACAAGCACATACGGGTTCATATACTGCAGCGCAAACTGCATCTGGTTCAGGTGAAACATAACAATCACCAATAACATCCTCTTTATTGTTACATGAAACAAATATTAATAACAAAAAACAAATTAAATTAAATCTCATAATGATATATTTTTAGATAGAATAATAGCGTCATTAGTAACAAAAGGCATTGGCATCATTATATTAGATCTAGGCTTAAAATTAAAATTAGAATTTGTCATCAAATCAAAAGACGTTTCAATTAAACTAAATTCAGGAATAAGTCTTTTATCAAAGATCATATTAATAATTACTTTTTCGTCATTGTATGAGGGAATGTAAGTTAATATTCTTCCCGAACTAATATTGATTTTAGAATTATTAATTTCAAGAGAAACATCTTGTACAACTATAGAATCAAAAACAAAAGAATCTTCAGTTCTTATTTCAAAATAATTAACTTTTCTTTGAGGAATTATACTGAGTGAAACTCTACGTTTATTTCCATAAACACTATCACTTAACACATCAACTAATGAATAAGGGATATCTCTAAAATCAGTTTTATTTATATATCTATATGAAGTTGAATATTTACTTCTTGAAACAAATTTATCTACATCAGTTGATGGATCATGTCCTAAAAACTGTTTAGTAAAATCATCTAAATTTTGATCATACGACATCCAAAAAGATTCATTTTTATCTAAATTAGAATAATACACAATGCTATTAGGCTTATTATTTTCAGAGTCAAACCCATTATTCAAAAAAGCCATAAAAAATAAAAGCAAAGAGACTGTCCCTGTCAAATTAGTTAAATGCTTTTTAAAGGAATAATTTGAAAAAATTGGTAATAAAAGTGAAAAAACTAAAATTATAAAAATTGAACTTATAAATATATTTTTAAGACCTA
>CAJJCV010000012.1 GCA_905182765.1 Cryomorphaceae bacterium BACL29 MAG-121220-bin8
TTTTCATATTTGATTGTGAATAATTATTAAAGTTAATTAAACAAATTAAAATTAATAGTAAATTTAATTTATAACCTTTTATCTGGTAATCTTCTTTTGTCATATTTTAGATCGCTAAGTAAATCAGATTTAATTCCTATAAAAAAATACCATGATGCTCTAGTACTAAATGGCACCCAGTTAAAATTCATCTTCCAGCTATCTAAGTCTCTTTCAAATCTTAACTGAGTATAAGTAACCCCCTTGTTTTTAAAATCATAACCAGAAGACCCTCCAACTTTCCATTTTTTAGAAAGATCAATATTTGCAGAAAGCATCAATGAATTATTTGTAATATCTTTCTGTTTTCTGTTATTTGAGTATGTTAGTGAATGTGCAATTCTAATATCCCACGGGATTTGATTCTGATAGAATTTCAAACCTTTCTCATCTTCCTTATCTTCATCTTCCTCATTATCATCAAATGAGCTATCTGCAAAATCGTTTGCTCTTCCAAATAAATCGTCACTTCTACCACCACTTCTTGAATTATCAGATCCTTTAGATTTATCACTTTTTGAATTTTTACTTGAGTACGAAAAACCTAGATTTATATTAGCACTTGTCATTCTAAACAACCCTCCTCCATCATTAATGTTTAAGATATTTATTCTTCTACCATTTTCGTTAATAGTATAAGGATCAAATGTTGCTCCTAAATTTAAATCTAATTTGTCATCAAATAATGATGTTGATGTCGTCATTCTTACTGGACTCCATTTTAATGAATCTGCAGCAATATTATAACTTGTCGAAAAATTTAAATTATTTAAAAGTTTAATTTTTTTAGGTTCAAGTTTCATACTGTCCTTGTCTTTTATTTTTGCCTCAAGAACATTGCTTAAGCTAAATCCAATAGAACTAGAAAAAGTTTTACCTGGAGTTCCAAAAAAACCGCCTTCAAATCTTGTGTATTCGTTTGTGTTTCCATTAGCATCTATAATATATTCATCATAATATTTTTCAAAACTTGGATTTATTCCATATGTAACAGACGGTCTCATTACATGTCTGATAGATTGTATTTTCTTCCCTTCTTTAAAATTAAACACACCATACACAGTTGTACCAAGACTTGCGCTAAAGCTGTATTTATTAAACCTGTCAAACCCTTTTATTGTATCTTTTTTTCCAATTGATTGATTGATTACATCATAATCATTTCTTTTTATAGTTTGTCCAGTCCATACTTCATCAAATCTCCCACTTAAACTAAGACTTAAATGTTTAAGGAATTTAAAGTTTGTTCCAATAGGTATAGAATGTTTCATTCCATACATAGCGTCATCAAACATTTCTTTTTTCAAAAATAAAGAATCCGAGGTTTGTATCCTGTTTTCTCCTCTAACTGAATATTGTAAATTAATATTCTTTAAAATCCCTTTCTTTTGACCATTCTTTTTTACAAATGGGTAAATTCTTTCTACATTGGCTTGCAGAGTTGGTAAACTCATGTTTACAGTCTGAGTTCTAGTGTTTTGTGAATGTGAAGCTGTTAGGGATAGATTAACAGAGGGATATCCTCTGAAAGTTTTAGAATAAGAAACAGAAGAGTTTAAAGTGTTATTTAAAAAATTAGGAGTATTAAGTTGGTTTACTGATTCTCTAAAATAATTACTACTTCCTAAATTAACAGAAGCAGAAAACCTACTATTAGGGTTTGATTTTGAATCTTGACTATGTGACCATCTGATATTATAAATATTATTTTTAGAATATCCTGGCAGGCCTCTTTCTCCATTTATTAAGTTTTCAAATCTTAAACTTAGTGACCCAGTGTAATTATATCTTACCTTATACTTAGATTCTGCTCTAAATCCATAACTTCCATTAGTATAATAATCTGCTAAAAGAGTTACGTCAAAAAAGTCACTAGGCGCAAAATAATATCCTCCATTTTGAATAAAATATCCTCTTTCGTTGTTTTGACCAATACTTGGAAATATAAATCCTGTAGCTCTGTCTTGAGTTAATGGAAAATATGCAAATGGTAGAAAAATAGGTGTAGGTACATCTGCTACATATATATTGCTTAGACCCGCAATAATCTTGTTATTTGGAATGAATTTACCCTTTCTAACTCTAATATAATAATCTGGATTTTCTTTTTTTGAAGTAGTAATTCTTGCTTCTTTTATAAAATATACCGAATCATTTTCTTTTTTAGTTGCTAATGCGGAAACGTTCATTCCGCTCTGCTCACTTCTAGAATTCCAAATTAATGCTTTTTTTGTGTCAAAATTAAATCTAATTGAATCTGGATTAACCTCGTCACCTGCTTGTTTAAAAAAAGGAGGTTGTGTTAACGCACCTGATGAATCTTTAATTCTTCCAGCAGAAACTTCATTTTTATTGTAGTCTAAAATAATAATCCCAGCCTTTAACTCAGTGTCTTGATAGTAAAGTTCGGCCTTATCATACAAGTATAATTTCCCCTTTTTTTTATCAATTTTAATGTATCCTTTTGCATTTCTTGTTATCTTACCCAACAATAAAGGCTTTTTCTTCAATGTGTCATTAGTAATTATACTGTCGACTCCCTTAATATCTTGTGAATAATTAATTTGAAAAGTAAGTAATACTATCAAAATAAAAATTAATTTGAAAGAATAATTATTATGTGTTTTTATTGTAGACAGATTAAATCGTTTAAGTAGTAAAATTACATATATTTTTCTAGTGATAATTTATTATGAAAAATTTAATTAAGCTTGTTATTAACTTGACTGTATTCTGTTTAATTTTTTTAAACACAAATCTTTTATTTTCTCAAGAAAGTAAAAGTAAGTTTACGGTTGTTTTAGATGCTGGTCATGGAGGAAAAGATCCTGGAAATCGAGGTAATGGATATTATGAAAAAAATATAGCCTTGTCAATAGCTTTAAAAGTTGGAGCTGAGTTAGAAAAACAAAGTAATATTAAAGTTATATACACTAGAAAAAAAGATGTTTTTGTAAATCTATTTAAAAGAGCTGAAATTGCTAATAAAGTAAAAGCTGATTTATTTATCTCAATTCACTGTGATGCTCATACATCTAATGCTTATGGAGCAGGAACTTTTGTTTTAGGCTTACATGCAAACCAAAGAAATTTTGAAATTGCAAAAAAAGAAAATTCAGTTATTTTCAAGGAAGAAAACTATGAGCAAAAATATGATGGATTTGATCCTAATTCTCCAGAATCTGTCATAAGTTTAGTACTTATGCAGGAAGACTATTTAGATCAAAGCATAGTAATTGCAGATTTAATTCAAAAGGCCTTTGTTTCTGATTTGAATAGAAAAAACAGGACAGTTAAACAAGCTGGATTTATAGTTTTAAAATATACTTATATGCCTAGCGTTTTAGTTGAAACAGGATTTTTAACAAATAAAAAAGAAGGTGCTTATTTGAATTCTAAAAAAGGTCAAAAAGAAATATCCAAATCAATTTCTAATGGAATATTAAGATATAGAAACTCTATTATTTCTGGTGTTATTAATAACGACAGTCAATTGTTTAGCGATCTTGACGAAAATTATACTGACGATTATTTTTTAAAAATTCAAATAGCTTCAAGTTCAAAAAAAGTACCTTTAAAATCATACAATTTCAAAGGCTTAATCAATCTTAGTTACACAAAAAATAGTAATGTTTATAGATATTATTATGAAAAGACTCAGAATTATGAACAAGCTAAAGACATATTAAAAACAGCTATTAATGCTGGTTTTAAAGATGCTTTAATTGTTGGTTTTAAAAATGATAAAAATATTACGATTGAAGAATATTTATCTTCTTATAAAAATTAATTTTTGATTAAATAATTCATAACTTTGATATAATTCAATAATACAATTTGAAAAATAAAAACGAAATAAAAACTGGAATTTTAGTCATTATTGGTGTTGGCCTATTCATTTTTGGTTTTAGTTATCTAAAATCTAATGATATCTTTGTGAGCGACAGGACGTTTTACTCTGTTTATGATGATGTAGAGGGCGTTGTTAATGGTACTCCAGTTACTGTTAATGGATATCCTGTAGGTAGTATAACAGATATATCTTTTTTTACTAATAATCGTTTAATTGTTAAGTTTAGAGTTGAGAATGATATCAAGTTTTCTGTCAATAGTATAGCACAGATTTATGAAACTGGTCTTATTGGTGGGAAAGCTCTTGCGATTATACCAGCTATGGATAATAGCAGGGTAGCTGTTTCTCTAGACACTTTAAAATCCTCTGTTGCACCTGGTTTAACTGAGCTTGTTAATCAAAAATTAACTCCTTTACAAGATAATATTGAAACTATGATTCTTAGTGCAAATGCTGTTTTAGAAAAAGTTAACTCAATTTTTGATGATCCTACTAGATCCAATCTACGTACAAGTGTTTCTGATTTTTCTGAAACAATTACTGACTTAAAGGAAACTAGCGCTATGATTAAATCTATAGTAAAGTCTAATAAACTCAGTATTAATAACTCAATTGAAAATATTAATAATATTTCATCAGATCTTTCATCTATTTCCAGTACAATTAAATCAAGTGATTTAGAATTAACTTTAAATAATTTAAAATCATCTTCTGATAATTTATCCATTGTTTTAGATAATATAAATAATGGAAACGGTTCTTTATCAAAACTAATTTCTAATGATTCTTTGTTCAATAATTTAAATAACGCTTCAAAATCAATTGACCTTTTACTTGAAGATATAAGGCTGAACCCAAAAAGGTATATTCATTTTTCAGTTTTTGGAAAAAAAAACAAAGCCTTTCAATCAAATAAAAATTAATCTTTGATTTCATTAATTCCTAATATCATATTTATTGCTCTTTTTTCTTTTGCATTGTATCTTTTTGTTAAAAATGTAAAAAAAATATATAGAAATATAAATTTAGGAATATCCATTGATCGTACTGACAATAAAAAAACCAGATTATTTCAAATGCTTAAAATTGCTTTTGGTCAGTCTAAGATGATAGATAAACCAATTGTCGGATTATTACATGTTGTGGTTTATGTTGGGTTTTTAGTCATTAACATAGAACTACTTGAAATTATAGTAGATGGTACTTTAGGTACTCACAGAGTTTTTGCTCCATTTCTAGGATCTTTTTATAATTTTTTAATTGCTTTTTTTGAAATATTTGCATTTTTAGTAATAGTATCGGTAATTATTTTTTGGATTAGAAGAAATATGTTGAATATAAAAAGGTTTCTTAGTCTAGAGATGAAAGGATGGCCAAAGAATGATGCTAATATTATTCTTTACGTTGAAATAGTGTTGATGGTTTTATTTTTAACTATGAATGGAGCAGATTTATGGATTCAACAAAATGCTCCAGAGTTTAATTATATTTCTGCTGGTTCATTTCCAGTAAGTCAATATTTATTACCTCTTTTTGATAGCTTTTCTTCAAATAGCGTGTTTATTATTGAAAGATCAGCTTGGTGGTTACATATAATAGGAATTTTATGCTTTTTAAATTATTTATATTATTCTAAACATCTTCATATTTTACTTGCATTTCCAAACACCTACTTTGCTAATCTAAATGCAAAAGGTAAGTTTACGAATTTGAAATCAGTTACCAACGAAGTTAAAATGATGTTGGATCCAAGTATTGATCCTTATTCATCTACAAGTTCTGTTGAAATTTCCAAATTTGGTGCTTCTGATGTTTTCGATTTGTCAAAAATTCAATTGTTAAATGCCTATACATGTACTGAATGCGGTAGATGCACTAGCGAATGTCCTGCAAATCAAACTGGAAAAAAACTTTCTCCTCGCAAAATTATGATGGATACACGTGATAGGATGGAAACTGTTGGTAAAAATATTGACAATAATAAAGGAAAGTTTATAAGTGACGGTAAGGAATTGTTAAGCGACTATATTAGCAAGGAAGAGTTATGGGCTTGTACGTCCTGTAATGCATGTGTTGAGGCTTGTCCTATTGGGATTGATCCACTATCCATAATAATGGATATGAGAAGGTATTTAGTAATGGAAAAATCAGATGCTCCGTCTGAACTTAATAATATGATGTCTAATATTGAAAATAATGGTGCTCCGTGGCCATTTAATCAAATGGATAAGCTTAATTGGAAAAATGAAATTTAATTTTAATACATATAAATGAAACAAGAAGACGTTGACAAATTACTAAGTGAAAAAATCGAAAACGGAGAGCATATTAGCCCAATACTTCCAGACGGAATAAAAAACTATTTAATTGATATTGACGGAACTATATGTGATGATATTCCAAATGAAGAGCCTGAAAGAATGGCTACAGCAAATGTATATCCAGATGCATTGGTCACCTTAAATAAGTGGTATGATGAAGGTCATATTATTTGTTTTTTTACTTCAAGAATTGAAGAACACAGAGAGGTTACTGAGAAATGGTTAAATGATCACGGGTTTAAGTTTCATGGTATGGTAATGGGTAAACCAAGAGGAGGGAATTACCACTGGATAGACAATCATTTAGTTAAAGCAACAAGATATAATGGTAAATTTACTGACTTAGTCGATAAAGAAGTTACCATCGAAGTATTTGATGACGGTCACAACTAATAATTATGAAAAAAATAGAAATTCATACTTTTTCTGAATTAATATCTCAAGGGAAGACACCTGAAATTTTATTTTGGGTTGGCTGTGCCGGAAGTTTTGATGATAGAGCCAAAAAAATCACTAAAGCGTTTGCTAATATTTTAACCCAAGCAAATGTTTCTTTTGCTGTTCTTGGAAGTGAAGAAGGTTGTACTGGTGATCCTGCTAAAAGAGCAGGCAATGAGTTTTTATTTCAAATGCAAGCTTTAACAAATATTGAAGTTTTAAATGGTTATAACATTAAGAAGATTGTAACTACATGCCCTCACTGTTTTAATACATTGAAAAATGAATATCCTGAACTTGGAGGAAACTATGATGTAATGCATCACACACAGTTTATTAAATCGCTATTAAAAGAGGGTAGAGTTTCGGTAAAAGGAGGAGTTTTCAAAGGAAAAAGAATAACTTTTCATGATCCATGTTATTTAGGTAGAGCGAATAATGTTTACGAAGCTCCAAGAGATGTTTTAGAAAAGCTTGACGTAGAACTTTCAGAAATGAAGAGTTGTAAACAAAAAGGTCTTTGTTGTGGTGCAGGTGGAGCACAAATGTTTAAGGATGCAGAGAAAGGTGATAAAGAAATTAATATAAAGAGAACAGAAGAAGCTTTAGAAACAAAACCAGACATTATTGCTTCAGGATGTCCTTTTTGTAACACAATGCTTTCAGATGGGATTAAATATAAAAAGAAAGAAAATGAAATTGAAGTTTTGGATATAGCAGAACTTATTAACCAGGCTTCAGATTTATGATACTCCCATTTGATGAAATGCCAAAAGATTCACGAATTTGGATTTATCAATCAGATAAAAAATTCAAAGGATCAGAAATTGATCAAATTCAAACTAAACTCACACAGTTTTTAAAAAACTGGACTGCGCACGGAGATAATTTAAAATCTAGTTTTGAAATTAAATATGATAGATTTCTAATTATAGCATTAAACGAGAAATCAACTAAAGCATCTGGATGTTCTATTGATGCTTGTGTTCATTTTATTCAGCAAATTGAAAATGAATATCAGGTAAGTTTATTAGATAAAATGAATGTAGCTTTTAAGCAAGGTGAATATGTTTCTTATAAATCAATTGTTGAATTTAAATCTTTAATTAAAAACAAATCAGTTTCTAAAAACACTGTCGTTTTTAATAATCTTGTTGTCGATATTGAAGATTATAATAACAGTTGGGAAGTTCCAGCTTTTAAAAGCTGGCATTCTAGGTTCTTTTGATAGCCAATAAGTTTGTATTTATCTAAAAACCTCGGATTCAAAACCTTTTTTTTTTAAATTAGCAATATAATTTACAGAACATGCATTTTTTAAAAATCCTGTTATTTTTTCTTGTTTTTTCTTTTCATTCTTATTCACAGAATCCTTTAGTTTCAGATGATGCAGTAAAACAAGAAGTGTGGGTAGATAGTATTTATAATACTCTGTCGATTGATCAAAAGATTGGACAGTTATTTACCATTTGGGTAGCCACAAAACAAGGTGATGATAAAATGAAAGAGGTTTCTTCAATAATTGAAAAAAATCATCTAGGAGGATTGATTTTTTCTCTAGGAAACATAAAGGATCAAGCAAAATATACTAATATTTTTCAATCTATTTCAAAAGTTCCTTTATTAATTGGTATGGATGCAGAATGGGGTATTGGCATGAGGTTGGACGATGCTTTTTCTTTCCCATATAATATGACACTTGGAGCATTAAATGATGATTCTTTAATATATAATGTTGGAAAAAGAATTGGTGTTCACGCTAAAAGAATTGGTGTTCATATTAATTTTGCTCCAGTTACTGATATAAATACAAATCCTAACAACCCTATAATTGGTAGTAGATCGTTTGGAGAGGATAAGATTAACGTTACAAAGAAATCTTTATCATATTTAAAAGGAATGCAATCAGTTGGAATTATGGGCTCTGCAAAACATTTTCCTGGTCATGGAGATACATCAACGGATTCTCACAAAACGCTTCCAGTAATCAACTTTTCTGCTAAAAGAATAAATGATGTAGAGTTATTTCCTTACAAAGAGTTAATTAAAAATAATTTATCTACTGTTATGGTAGCTCACATGGAAGTTCCATCTTTAGAAAAGGAGCCAAAAATGCCATCAACGTTGTCAAAAAACATTATTTCTAAACTTCTAAAAAAGAAATTAAAATTTGAAGGTTTAGTAATCACAGACGCTATGGATATGAAAGGTGTTGTAGATTTTAATAAAAATCAATCAGCTGATGTTGGCGCATTGTTAGCTGGAAACGATGTGTTACTTATGCCTGATGATCTAGATGAAAGTACAAAAAGCATTAAAAAAGCAATTAATGATGGAATTATAACAGAAAAGAGATTGAAGTATTCCGTTAAAAAAATATTAATGGCTAAATATAAAGCAGGGCTTTATAAAAAAAATAAAATTGATTTAGAGAATATTGTTGAAGATATGAATAGCAATATAGATAAGTTATTATTTGAAGAAATTACAGAAAAATCTATCACATTAATAAAAAATGATAATGACATTCTTCCTATAAAAGATATTTCAACAAAAATTGCTTTTTTAGAAATGGGAGATTCAGACTCAGATGAATTTTTTAAAATATTAAATCATTACACTAAGGTCGATAAAATTGAATATGATTCAAAAGCTGAATTACTTACAACCTTAAAGCCTTATCATACAGTTGTTGTAGGTTTTCATAAATCAACTAAAAGTCCATTTGATCCTTATAAGTTTAATCAATCAGAAATAGAAACGTTAGAGTTGTTATCAAAGAATAAGAATGTAATCTTAAATGTTTTTGCAAAACCTTATGCATTGATGGATCTTGATATGACAAATATTTCTTCAATTTTAGTTTCTTATCAAAATAACGTTATTGCTCAAAACAAATCAGCTCAAATCATTTTTGGAGCATTACCTGCTGTTGGAAGATTACCTGTTTCAATAAGTAAAAAATATCCTTTACATAGCTCAATTAAAACAAAAACTATAAATAGGTTAAGTTATGGGCTTCCTAGCGATAAAAATTTCGATTTGGATATACTGAATTCAATTGACTCAGTTGTAGAAGATGCAATACAAAAAAGAATGACACCTGGAGCTCAGGTACTTGTTTCTAAAAATGGTAAAGTTGTTTTTAATAAAAGTTATGGTTACAAAACCTATAAAAAAAACAATCAAATTAAATGGGATCATATTTATGATTTAGCATCTCTTACCAAAATCTTATCATCTGTTCCATTACTTATGAATGAGTTTGAAAGTAATGGTATTAATGAAAAATCAACTTTATCTGATATTTTACCTGATTTAGATTTAAAAGATAAAGGCAATTTATTGTTAAAAGAAATGTTGGCTCATCAGTCTGGATTATATCCATGGATTCCTTTTTATAAGGAAACTTTGGATTCTGTGAGTTATAATCCTTTAACTAGTTTTTACAGTAAAAAAAAAACAAAAAATATTCTATCTCAGTAAATAGAGATCTTTTTCTTAAAAATTCTTTTTTAGATACAATTAAAAATAGAATTATTGACAGCGAACTTTCACAAAATAAATCATATTTATACAGCGATCTGCCTTATTATTTTTTTAAATATTTTCTTGAGGATAAACATAAGGTTACTTTAGATAAATTACTTAAAAAGATTATTTTAAATAAAGTTGGCGCAAATTTCACAACATATAATCCATTAGAGTTATTTACTTCAAATAAAATTGTCCCCTCTGAAATTGATAATTATTTTAGAAAAGACACTCTTGTTGGCTATGTTCATGACATGGGTGCAGCTATGCAAGGTGGAATAGGTGGGCATGCAGGTCTTTTTTCTAATTCAAACGATGTTGCTAAGATTATGCAAATGTATTTACTGAATGGTAAATATGGTTCAAAAACATTTTTTTCTAAATCAACAATTGATTACTTTAACACCTGTTATTATTGTGAAGATGGAAATAGAAGAGGTTTAGGTTTTGACAAGCCACAAATTGATGATAGTTCTCCAACTTGTGGGTGTGTTCCAATGTCTAGTTTTGGACATTCGGGTTTTACGGGAACATATGTATGGGGAGATCCTGAAAATCAAATTATATATGTTTTCTTGTCAAATAGAACATTTCCATCAATGAATAATAACAAACTTTCTGATAATAATATTAGAACAGAAATTCAAAGAATTATTTACGATTCTTTAAAATGATGAAAATGAAAATAGCTATTGTTTGTTACCCAACGTTTGGAGGAAGTGGTGTTATGGCGACTGAATTAGGAATGTCTCTAGTTAATCATGGTCATGAGGTTCATTTTATAGCTTATAAGAAACCAGTAAGATTAACTGATTTAAACAACAAATTACATTTTCATAAAGTTAATGTTCCTGATTATCCGTTGTTTAGTTTTGTTCCCTACGAACTTGCTTTATCTACTAAACTAGTTGATGTAGTTAAAAATAATTCTATTGATGTATTACATGTACACTATGCAATTCCTCATGCATATGCCGCTTATATGGCAAAAAAAATGTTAAAAGAGCAGTCTATCAATATTCCAATAGTTACAACTCTACACGGAACAGATATAACTTTAGTTGGAAATCATCCTTCTTACAAAACTGCTGTAACTTTCAGTATCAATAAATCTGATATAGTTACCTGTGTGTCTCAAAGTTTAAAAGAGGATACTTTAGATCAGTTTGAAATTAAAAAGGATATTAAAGTTATTCCCAATTTTATTGATATCAATAAATACATGGTACAACAAGATTTATGTTTGCACGAGAATCCCATCCCAGCAAAAGAATTTATTATTTCTCATGTTAGTAATTTTAGACCTGTGAAAAACATAGCCAATGTTGTTAAAATATTTTATAATATTCAAAAAAAATTGAATGCCAAATTAATAATGATAGGAGAGGGGCCAGACAAATTATTAGCCGAAAATTTATGTCAAGAACTAGGAATCTCACATTTGGTAAAGTTTTTAGGGAATTCCAATCAAGTTGAAAAAAACTTATGTCATTCAGACTTGTTTTTATTACCATCTTCAGCTGAGAGTTTTGGATTAGCAGCTTTAGAAGCTATGGCGTCTAAAGTCGCTGTTATTTCATCTGATTCAGGTGGCCTTCCGGAAATTAATATTAACGGAGAAACAGGCTATGTTGAAAATTTTGATAATGTTGATGAGATGTCAAGAAAAGCTATATCTATTTTAAGTAGTAAAGAAAGTCTAGATAATTTTAAAAATAAAGCATTTTTAAAGGCTAAGGAGTTTGATATAAGCAAAATAGTGCCGTTATACGAAAAGACCTATCAAGATGCTTTAGATAGCATTAAATAGGTTCTTGAATCGAATCAAATATTAATACTTTTTCCCATAAATGCTTTGCTTCACCTATAAAAATTAAGTGTGCTGGTTCATCTTGATATATTCTTTGGTCTTTATAAGTATCGAATGTAAAAATCAAGCAATAGTTATAGGAGTTATCAATTACTTCTCTTTTTTCTGTATTAGCCGGTTTACCTAAATGCATTTTATTAGCAAACTGACTATTTTTCATAAGCTTTTTAATAGCTGTTTCAAAAGTCTTAACATCCTCTTTATTATCAGAATCATTTAACCAGAAATAGACACTGTGAATAATTTTACCTTCAATTAGTTTTGAATCACTTTCGTTTGAATTGTTACAGCTTGACATAATTAATAAAGTTAATAGAATATATGTGTAATTAAATTTCATACCTAAAAATACAAGATTTTTTAATTTGGATGATATATTTTTTTGGCATTTTTATAAATTTCTTTTTTATCAAATGTCATTTTTTTAGTTTGAAACTTTGAATACATATCCATCTGGTCGGAATAGTGAACCGAGTTTTTACGATCACTGCTTCCATATGAAATAATAGATTCAATTTCAGTTTTGTTTTTAGTGAATTTCACTAATTCAATATATGATTCACCATGTGTTACTTTTATTTGTCCATCTTTGTGATCAACTCCTCTCATTGCTGTTAATACATCTGGGAGACCGTATATAGGTATTTCTTTATTTCCTCTTACAAGTTTTTGAAATTCACCAAGCTTAACATTTTCAGAACCAAAATCACTTAGCATTTTTTCCTTAGTATCTTTTAAACAATCTATAATCATTTGTTTTGTTGCTACCTTATCATCTGAAAGTAGTTTAAAATACTTTTTACCAAATAAATAATAAAAAATCCCATAGGATCCTGCACCGTAAGAATCAGCATCAGCAGATCTATCCCAATTTTGAATAGATTCTATTAGGTTTTTTATTTCAGGATGCTGATTTGGATCTAATTCAAAAAGAACATTTAAATCTATATAATTATAATTAAATGGTGTAGGAAATGTTCTGTCGTATTTTATTTTTTTAAATGTCGAATAATCTATTGTATCATAAGAGTTAATTAAATTATATAATCTAGTACTTCTATTGTTATCGTATGTAGGAAAACCCATTGTTTTAGAAAAATCCTCTTCACTTGGATTCTCTTCAGTTGAAGTTGATTTAAAGGGACTATGATTTGCATTGTAAACGTAACCAGATTTTGGATTTAGAACTTGAGGAAGCTCTTCTGTAGTGTAATATTTTGTCCAAAGATTTTTTCTAGTATTTCCAGGAACTACATTTCTCCAGTTAAATTCTTCATTTCTAACGGGAATTATTCCATTTGAAATATAAAATATATTCCCCTTATTATCAGCATATCCAATATTATATCCAGGTAAATTTCTAGTTTTTAATATTTCATAAAACTCCTCAAATGAATTGGCTTTATTCATTTTCCACCACTGTTGTAGAGCTTTAATATTGAAAAGGGAAGGGGTGCGAATAGAAAAATATCCAGATTCGTTTTTTAATGTAGGTCCAAAAATACTTTTATAAAATTTTCTTTTAACCTTAATGTCAATTCCTAAAACCTTAACATATATAGAAGCTTTTTTCTTTTCAAGTTTTAATTCCTCTCCGTCAACTAAATAAGTAAGCTTTTTTGTAGGATGCATTTCTAGTTCAAAAATATCCGCTTTATCTGGGTAGTTAACCGTGTGAGCCCAACCTAAATTTTTGTTGGCTCCAATAAGTAAACAAGGTGCTCCAGCAAAAGTAGCCCCGATGATGTTAGTACCTTCTTCACTAACCAAATGAGCCTCGTACCAAGAAGTAGGACCATCAAGTGGTTGATGCGTGTTTATCGCTAAGTATGTCTCATTGTTACCCGTTTTATTTGAGTTAAACGCAAAAGTATTAGATCCTTTAATATCATCCTTGAACGGATTCTCTCTTGGAACTTTATTATTTATTATTGACAGCACTAGTTTGTCAGCTTCGTTTGCTATAAATAATTGAAGAAACGAATATGCACTCATTTTCCTTGGAGTTATAGGAAATAATTTCTTTTCCAGTACTTCATCAGGATGCGTATCAGCATACTTGTTTAATCCCTGAGAATATGCTTTTAAAATTTCAATGAACTCAGGATCTAATGTGTTAAATAACTTGTCTACTGTTTCTTTAGATTCAATAAGTTGAGTTAAAAAATCTGCACCAGCCCCATTTATACCTATATGTTTACTTAGTAATCCGTTTCCAGCTAAATAACCTTGTTGAATGGTTTTAAAATCATCCTCAGCATGACTCCAGGCTAAGCCATAGGCAACATCCGCATCTGTTTTACCATAAATATGAGGCACTCCAAAATTATCTCTTACTATTTCAACATCCAATGGATTAATTTGAGAATAACTTAAACTAACATTAAATAAAATAATTAGTAAAATGATTTTTTTCATACTTATATCTATCCAATAATCATACCACTTAATTCATGAAATTTATTGTCTCAAATTAATTTTATATTAGCAGTCTATTAACTACTATGATTAAATTTATAACAGGAAGAATTAAAGCAATTTTTTATTCAATTAAAGGAGCTTTTTTATTATTAAAAACTGAACATTCTATCCAGGCTCAATCTTTTATTGCGTTGTTGTTTGTTGTTGCAGGGTTTTATTTTGAAATTTCTGATATTGAATGGTTATTTCAAGTACTTGCAATATGTCTAGTTCTCTGTGCTGAATCTCTTAATACAGCAATTGAGAAAATAGCAGATTTTATTCATCCAGATTATAACAATAAAATAGGATTCATTAAGGATGTTGCTGCTGGTGCAGTTTTTTTTGCAGCTATTTTTGCTTTAGTAACAATATATTTTATTTATTCAGTAAAACTTTAATTTACAGTAAATAGGGGATAACCGCTTTTCTTTTACTGGGATAGTTTTCAAAATTTTCATTATACCATTTATGATGTGCTTTTGATCTTGGAATCAGGTTACAGATTGTCCATATTAAAAATGATATAGAACCAAGATTTAACGTCATTATTGCAAAACCTAGCCATTCTATTATTTCTCCAAAGAAATTGGGACATGAAACATAATTAAATAGTCCGCCTTTAGGGATAACATATCCTTTTTGATTAGTTCTTAATTTAATAAGTATGTTATCCGAGAAAATATTTATAAATAAACCAATGATAAAAATAATAAAACCAATTAGTATACAAGTAAATGAAATGGATTCAAAAGGTATTGTTGCTATAAAATATCCATTCAAAATACCATTTATTACATTGAAAAAGAATGCAGATGCTACAATTGCAACAGGAATCTTTTTCCCTTTAGTTTTAATTTTTAAAGGATAGATTATTGTTCTGTTAAAATAGTGTGTAATCCATATAAAAATAAAACCAATACTTAGACTTATCTCCTCTACAACTATATAATAAATTAATGGACAAGTGATAAGTGCAGGAAACTCCATCAAAACCCAACCTGTTTTGTTATCTATGGTTTTACCCCATTTTTTAGTTGAATGTTTTCCGTAGGGTGCTTTATAAATTAAGTTTATAGGAAAAATAATTAAAGCTATTATAATCCATAAATATGTAATTTCTGTTATTCCCATTTATTTTAAATAAAAAAAACCCGCCTTGCAGCGGGTTTTCTTATCAAATATCTTTGGTTAATTAGATATTAGTTTCCGTATCCGTAATTTTGAACCATATTAGGATTCGCATTTCTCTCTGAAAGTGAAATTGGGTATGCGTACCTATGTGAACCATAAACAGGTGGAGTTCCAGTTAAATCATCATTTAATTGTTTAAATCCATCAATTAAAGGCATGTCCATTCCCATTCTTGATAAATCATGGAATCTAAGACCTTCAAATGCAAATTCCTTTCTTCTTTCCTCTAGAATATTTTCTAAAGTTGCAGAAGCATAGTAATCAGCACCTAATCCTCTTATTGCAGGAATGTTATTTAGGTATGAAAGTGCATCAGTAGCATTTCCAGCTCTAAGGCTAGTTTCTGCGGCTATTAAATGCATTTCTTCAACTCTGAACAATGTTACATTATCAGCTCCATTCATTGAAGGAAATTTACCAAGCATTGTTGGATATCCCTGTGCAGTACCAATCATATCAGCTGCACCTCTAACATCATCGACACCATAAATATCTAATAGATCTGGATTAGCTCCAGTTCCAGTTAATATTCTAACATCTCCATAAGAAGTTCCTCTTAATATGTAAGCGATTCCGTTAATACCTCTATTATCTGTTCCAGAAAAAGCTAATTCAAATAAAGAATTTGAAGCATTGTCTGTAGTGTAAGAAGAAGCAAAACCAGCTGCACTTACAGGTGAAGCTCCAGAATTAGCGATTACCCACTTGGCTGCTGAATCAGCAGTTGCATATAGGCTAGGATCAACTGATCCAGCGTAAAGAGTCGCTCTAGCTAAAATAGCATATGCTCCTGCTTTACTCATGTAACTTGTTGATGAGTTAAACGAATCGTTCATCATACCAATTGCAGATGTTAAATCTGCTGCAATATCACCAATATTAGATACAACAGTTCCTCTTGCTGGCGTTAAATAATCAGCATCTTTGTAAGTTTTAACGTATGGAATTCCTAATGAGCTAGCTCCACCTTGACCAGTAATAAAATGTTGACCATAGTCTTGAAGTAAATCAAAATGAGCTAAAGCTCTTAGTGCGTGAGCTTGACCTTGGATATGTGCAATTTCATCTGCACTTCCAGTTAAATTGGAAGTATCAGCATTAATTACAATATTAGTAATTGCTATAACTCCATAAACCGAACTCCATGGTCCAGCACCATTATTGCTGTAATCCATGTCAGAGTTTGCAAATCTTCCAGAATTCATATTAGAATAAGCGTTGTCAGTTCTAACATCACCCATAATAATTTGATCTCTTCCATAGTACCCTGACCCACTCATTCTGTCGTAAGCACTATTTAAAACAAAACCTAAATCAGTAGCAGAATTAATTCCGCTATCTAAGTCTTTATCTAAAGCCAATGTTGGTTCTAGATCGCTTTCACCACACGATACTACTAGAGCTGATGCGGTAAAAATTAATAAGTATCTGTATATATTTTTCATATTATTAAAATTTTAAATTTAGACCTACTGAGATTGACTTTAAGATAGGAGTGTAAATTTCCCAACTTCCACTAAAAGCAACTTCAGGATCAACTTGAAGATTATCGTCTTTTACCCAAGTCCAAAGGTTTGTTCCTTTTACATTAAGCGATATAGAATCAAAACCTAATCTCTCAACTGCAGCATTGTTTACATTGTAACCAATTACAAGATCTCTAAGTCTTACGTAATCACCATCATATAAAAATCTAGTTGAATTACCAGATCCTGTTCCAGACGTACTTGTACTGTATCTCATTCTAGGTACATTAGTTATGTCACCAGGTTTTTGCCATCTGTCCATAAGTGAAGCAGCACCTTGGTAGTAATATGTAGATAGTAATCCAGTTGATTGTGAATACCAGTTCCATCTCTCATATATTTTGTTTCCTCCAGAGAAGTAAAAGTTTGCATCAGCATAAAATCCACCCCAATTAACTCTAGTCCCAAGACCACCAGAATAAGTAGGTAATCTATTTCCAACTGGTGTTTGATCTGCAGCATTTAAACTATTTACTATTGTTGGATCAAAATCTTCACCACCTTTATAGTACATTGGGTTTCCTGTGTCTACATTTACACCAGCCCATTGTCTTAAATACCATCCTCTTAATTCTTCACCAACTCTAACTCTATTGTATCCACCATCTAAATTAAGATCGTTACCTTCAGCATCTTTAGCTAGCTTAGTTACTTTGTTGTCCAATGTAGCATAGTTAGAATAGACAGACCAAGTGAAATTATCAGTTCTTATTACATCAGAAGAAAGTTCTATTTCAATTCCTTTGTTTTCAACTTCTCCAATATTTTGAGATTGAGATGAATGACCACTAGTTAAAGAAAGAGGAACACTTTGAAGTAAATCACTTGTTTTCTTGTTAAAAGCTACAATTGAACCAGAAACTCTATTGTCTAATAAACTAAAATCAAGTCCTATATCGTATTGAGCTTGTTTTTCCCAAGTTAGTATAGCGTTACCAAATGAACCTGGAGAAACAGCTCCATTGTCATCGTAAGAACCTCCATAACTAAACAATGATTGGTATGAGTTAAGCCCTACATTGTTGTTTCCAGTTTCACCAAGAGAAGCTCTAAGTTTTAAGCTGTTTACAATGTCACTGTCTGCAAGAAAATCTTCTTCAGTAAGGTTCCAAGCAACAGCAGCAGACCAGAACGATCCAAATCTATAACCCATAGCAAATCTTGAAGACCCGTCGTATCTGTATGAAAGATCTACAATGTACTTATCATCATACGAATAGTTTAAAAGACCTAGATAACCAAGTTCTTTCCAATCACTAAATGAACCTGAAGCAGATTGGTTAGTTTGGAAACTTGAAACATATATTAAGTTATCTGTAGCAACGTTTTCACCAGATGAACTTAAAAAGTCATATTTCTGTTTTTGAAAACTCATTTGACCAAGAGCTGAAATATAATGAACATCGTTAAATGTTTTGTCCCATTTCAATTGATTAGTAAAAGACCAAGTAAACGATCTACCAGTTGATTGGTAAGCATATCCATTATCACCTCTTCCACCACCATGAACAGCATTTTGGTATCTGTGAGAGTTAGTAAGGTTATAATCCAAAGAATATCTAGTGTTAAACTTTAAATCATCAGAAAATGAATAAGTCATTGAAGTATTTGACAATGCTCTTGTCCCATCCAATTTACTAATATTATTTTCAGCTAAATAAACAGTATTAAAAACACTTGTTGAAAGACTTGTATTCAAATTGCCATCAGCACCATATATTTGCTGAAAAGGAGACATGAAAATTCTAGTCATCTGTGGAGCAGCAAAATATGAACTACCTTCCAACTGACCTTCTTGTATTGCATTAGAAACTCTAACACTTGTAACTATATCTACTTTTCCAGCTTTTTTCTTGTAATCTAAAGCACCACTCACACTTTCGTATTGAACACCAATTGATGTACCAGTTGTTTTTCTGTGTCCTAAAGAAATTCTAAAGTTTTCAGTTGCATTTCCACCTGATGCAGAGAAATTATAAACAGCATCTGGTGCATCTTTAACTTTTACAGCATCATCCCAATTTCCATCAATTCTACCACCAGCATCCCATGCAGCAGCTCCTGGAAAGTTTGCTAAGGCGTAGTTTGTAGCATTTTCTTTAGTAAATCCGTAATCGTTAATTAAAGTTTCAGCTCCTAATTCTAATCTTTGATTACCATTAAGCATTGGACGCTCGTCCATTGCATAGTTTTGAAAACCATAGTTAGAAGTAATTTGATATTGTACTTCTCCAGCAGAACCAGTTTTTGTAGTAATAACAATTACACCATTAGATCCTCTAGCTCCATATGGAGCAGTAGCAGAAGCATCTTTAAGTACAGTTATACTTTCAATATCTGATGGGTTTATCATTGATAGAACACCTAAGTCATTGGTAAGTGGACTGTAAGATCCGTTAACAACAGGAACTCCGTCAATTACAAATAAGGGAGAATTTGAACCTGTAATAGATCCTTCACCTCTAATTCTAATTGAAGTTGGTGAACCAGGTGTACCAGATTGAGAAACAACTCTTAAACCAGCAACTCTACCTTGAAGAGCAGCATCAGGAGAAGTCATTGCTACACCCTCAATTTGGGCAGCATCTACAACAACTGAACTACTAGTTGATCGTTTTAGGTTTCTTGTTGTAATTCCAGTAACAACTACTTCATCAAGTTCGTTACTTGAATTTAGTAGAACGTTAATTTTTCTGTCATTGCCAACAGTTACGGTTTTAGTTTCAAAACCTACATAGCTAAAGACTAATACGTCTCCAACACTTGCAGTAATTGAATAATTTCCGTCGAAATCAGTTGTAACACCATTAGAGGTGCCCTCAACTATAACTGTTGCTCCAGGGAGAGCAAGACTACTATCATCAGCTACACTACCAGTAATGGTAACTTGCTGACTTAATCCCCAGAATGACACTAACATAAAAGATAATGTCACCAAAAAGTTTAGTTTTTTCATATATAATTATTTGATTTACAACAAATATGTTAAAATAATGTTAAGAATAAAAGTTTTTTATCATAAATTTTATGAATTTTTATCAACCTGGATTAACAGGTAATAAGATTATATTAATAATATTCAATTTTTTTTGTGAATTTGTTAAAATTATTTAAATTCATTATAAATTTAAAATATCAAAACAGCAAGCTTTAACATATTAAAAAATACTGAAATTGAGGGAGGTGTTTCTATATCACTTTTTCCTTCAAACTCATCTGATATTATGTTTGAATACAAAGCATTAGCCCCAAATTTTAGATTATTAGACAATTTTAAAAAGAAAAAAATATCTGAGGAAAAATTTATTATCGAATATAATAATATGCTCTTAGAATTAAATGCTAATAATGTTTTAGAACATATAAATTCATTAACAGGTAGCACAGAACCTGTTTTGATGTGTAACTGTGCAAAAACAAAATTTTGTCACAGACATTTAGTAGCTGAATGGTTAGAAAGTAATACAGGTATAATTATAAAGGAACTTAATTATCCAGATTATATTAGAAAAAAAGGTTATTTAGTTAAAGAAAAAAACCCTTCTCTGTTTCCTGAGTGAAATTTAGAAAATGAAATAGATCAATATCTAAGTAGACGATTCTTTTAACAAAAATAGCCATAACGCAGTATGATTAATTATTTTAAAACTACATCAAATAAGTAATTTTCAAAATCATTTTGATTTTCAATATGTGGAAGATGACCTGAATTTGGTACAATATATTCAAATCTATTTGGTAATAGTTTGTTTAATTTATCCTTGATTTGATTATAAACGACCACTGAATCACTGTCCCCCCAGATTGTATAAACAGTTTTATTTGAATCACTTATTTCTTTATTCTCAGAATCTAAGTTTACATGATTTTTTAAAGTAGAAATTAAGGCTCTAGCAAATCCATTGAATTTTAATAGTTCTTCGTACTTATCGTCCCAATTAGGATAGTTTTCAGGATATTTGAAATCTGATAATTGTCCAGACGATATTGTAGGATATTTGTTTTCTATAAAATCTTTTATCTCATCTTCAGAAACATTTTTATTTTCTAACTCTTTATGACTGTTGAAGCTTGAAGCAGATACATAAACTAGTTTCTCTACAATATTTGGTTTTAAATCTGCTATTTTTGAAATAACTCTCCCGCCGTTAGAAAGACCCAAAAACGTTGCGTTTTTAATCTCTAAGGCTTCAAGTAGTTCTATCACTTGATTAGCAAATAAGTCATCTGTATAATCTAAATCTGGATTATCAGAAAAACCTCTTCCATATAAATCCAATTTAATTACTTTATAACCTTTTTCTTTTGCTGAATTGTATGTTTTGTCCCAAATGTAAGAGGGAACTGAAAACCCGTGTATAAATACTAAAGTATTTTCACTTGAACTATTATTAATATTAAAATAAGTATATCCATTTTTTAATTCTAAAAAATTTCCTTTTTTTATTGTTGTTCTAAACAAATCGTCTTTAATAATATATTCATATTTAGGACTTGAACATGATAAAAAAACAGAGAGAGTTACTAATAAAAAAAATCTTTTGATTGTCATTGTTTTATATAATAGAATTACCTTTACAAGGTATAATAAACTTATTAATTGAGTAATAGATCATTAGGATTTTTGGCCGCTTTTGGAGCTACATTAATTTATGGCTTAAATCACACTGTTGCTAAAAATGTAATGCCAGTTTATATAGGTCCATATGCTTTTATACTTTTAAGAGTTATTGGTGCTTCATTATTATTCTGGACTGTTAGTTTATTTATTAAATCCGAAAAAATTGATAAAAAGGATTGGCCTAGAATAATTCTTTGTGCTTTCTTAGGAATGGTTATCAATATGCTTGCGTTTTTTAAAGGACTTGAACTTTCAACCCCAGTTAATAGTTCCGTAATGATTACTCTTTCTCCAATTGTTGTATTTATTTTTTCTGCAATATTATTAAAAGAAAAAATTCAAAGTATGAAAGCTTTCGGAATAATTTCTGGTTTTGTGGGTGCTCTAATATTAGTACTCTATACGGCAAAGACAGGTGAAAATGCCCCTAATATTCCTTTGGGAAATTTTTTATTTATCGTCAACTCTTTTGCATACGGTCTTTATTTAGTTTTAGTTAAACCATTAATATCTAAGTACAATATAATTACTTTACTTAAGTGGTTGTTTTTATTGGGAGTGATTATGAATTTTCCGGTAACAATAAGTCAGTTTTTAGAAGTAGAGTGGACAAGTCTTCCTTTAAAAGAAGCTGTTATTCCGATGCTTTTTGTTGTGGTAGGAACTACATTTTTTACTTATTTGTTTAATGCTTATGCTTTAACAAAATTAACAGCATCTTCATTAAGTTCGTTTATATATCTTCAGCCTATTGTAGGAATTGTTTTTGCAATCTCAACTAAAAGCGATTCTTTGTCACTTGTTAGTTTGGCAGGAATGATCTTGATTTTTATTGGAATTTATTTAGTAACAAAACGAACTGTAGAAATATAGTTTCGATTTGTATAAATAAAAAAGGCTGCTTCAATGAAACAACCTTTGTCTTTTTATATATCCTTAAATAAGGATTTATACTAAAGTTTAACTAATACTAATTAGTCAATTTTCTTTACGTTGACAGCACTTAGGCCTTTTGGACCATCCTCTAACTCAAATTCTACTTTGTCGTTTTCATCGATTCTGTCAATTAATCCTGAAGCGTGAACAAAATGATCTTTTTCCACTCCTTCTTCTTTGATAAAACCATATCCTTTTGATCCGTTAAAGAATTTTACAATTCCATTTTTCATATCTTAAATAATTTATTAATTTTTGGCGAATGTAGTTTAAATTTACTAATAAGAGTCTATTTTTAGAAAATATTATTAAAATATGAAAAAATATCTTGAAGATCATTGGCAAAATGTTTATGATAAAAAAAATGAAAACGAAGTTAGTTGGTATCAAAAATCTCCAAAACTCTCTCTGGAATTTGTTAAAAGCTTAAATTTAAGTCTAGATGCTGAAATAATTGATATTGGAGCTGGGGAGAGTAGATTAGTTGATAATTTACTTGAAATGGGTTTTGTTAATTTATCGGTTTTAGATATTTCATCAAAATCTATTGAAAAAACTAAGAAAAGATTAGGTCTTAAATCAAAGCTTGTGAACTGGATAGTTTCTGATATTAATAATTTTAATCCTACAAAAAAATATGATCTTTGGCATGATCGTGCCGCATTTCACTTTTTAAAAGACAGTGTAGAAATTGATAACTATGTAAAACTTGTAAAAAGTTCATTACATAATCAAGGCAATTTAATTATTGCTACATTTTCAGAAAATGGTCCTTTAAAATGTAGTGGGCTAGAAGTTTCAAGATACAGTGAGAACTCGATTTCTGACTTATTTAATAACGATTTTGAATTAATTAAATCTCAAAAAAGTATTCACAAGACACCATTTAGCACTTCACAGGAATTTTTGTTTTCAAAATTTAAAAAGAAATAATTCTAATTTGATACTGGAACAAATACTGCTTTTAGATCAGGATCTTTTGTAAATGAATCTATAGGAAACATTGGCCTTTTAATTCTTTTATAATCTAATCTAAAAAGATCTTGATCAACTCCACCTGGTGTTAAAGCCATTATCCACCCTTTATTTATATCGTAAAGTTCAGGAACTAAGTAACCGATTTTAACAACGACAATATTTGATTCACTTGGTTTTAAATTCAAATCTGTAAAATCCTTTATGTAGTGATAAGGCTTTCTTTTTTCGGTGACAATAACGTTAATGCTACCTGTTTTGATCACTAATTCAGTTTTGGCATTTACATCTCCCTTTTTAATAGATTTAATTATACCCTTTAAAAGAATAGGAGCGGAGTATCTGTTATCTACTTCAGCACCAACATATCCTTCAACATAATCTCCAATATTTAATTTCAAAGCTTTTTTTATTAGTTTAGGACCTGGAATTGAGGCATATATTAATGATGGACCATTTTCATTTTTAAATTCTTTTCTTTTTAATAATTTATCCAGTGTCCATGTAACATCTCCAGCTCCTCCTGCTGTTGGATTGTCACCCATGTCACTTATTATAAATGGTTTGGTCTTGCTTTCTAAAGCTAAGTTTACACTCTCTTCTAAAGTTCCAACGGGTGCTACAAATTCAAATTCATTTTTTACATCCCAAAAACTTTTTGCTAAGTACTCTGAAGATTCTTTAACTGCTTCTTTATTATCTCCGTAAACAACAACTACTCCGTGATTTCTTGGTTCATCAGCCCAAGGATACCCCATCCATATCGCAGCATCTATAACACCCTCTTTTTTAGTTTCTGGATTTACTTTTGCATATAAACTTTTTCCAGGTTCTATTCTAGTACTAGTTTTTTCACCTGGCAACAAAATAGGAACTTCAATTCTTGACTTGTATAACGGTTTTCCTTTTCCAGATTCTAACCTATCAAGCAAGTTAGTGACTGCCCTTCTTTTTGACTCAATTGCATCTTCATGAGGAGCCATTCTATAACAAGTTATTAAATCTGATTCTTTGGTTAGTTCATGTGAAACATTTCCATGTAAATCCATTGATGTTGATATTAACGTGTTGTATCCAACAACTTCTCTAACTCGTTTTATAAAATTTCCTTCTGGATCATCAATTCCCTCAACACTCATTGCGCCATGAATATCAAAAAACAATCCATCGTATGGCAGATTCTCTTTCAATCTTTTTAATGTTTGAGTTACTAATGACTCGTAAGCTTCTCTTGTCACTATTCCACCAGGAAGAGCATGACCTCTTAACGTAGGAATCCATTCTGCTCTTTGTCTGTTAATAGAATCTTTTTTTAAAAATGGGTAGTAACTAAAAACATCATCTCCGAATCTAGCTTTAAAGTCAGATTCTAAAGTTTTTGCAGGTGAGAAAGTACTTGATTCTATAGCAAGTCCTGCTATTGCAATTCTTGGTTTTTGTACTTCATTACAACCGTATAATATTGTGATTAATAATATTGACACAAAAAAATTCTTCATGATTGTTAATTTTAATTCCTCTAAATTTAAAGATACAAATTTTAAAAAAATGATAAGACAGACTTTTTTTTATTTATTAATTCTAATGATTTTTAATTCATGTTCTAAAGACACTGTAATTTCAAGTCTTGAAATAAATCCAGTTTTAATTGATTCAGAAATAAACATTAGAGCTTTAGAAATTAAAAACAACAGGGTATATTCTGCAACTTCAAACGGAACTGTTTTATATTTTGATATAGACAAAAGTGATGTTATTTCAGAAATCACCTATAAAATTGAAAATGATTCAATTGTTCCAAATTTCAGATCTTTGGCTGTAACCGAAAATGATGTTTTTACTATTTCAATTTCAAACCCAGCTCTATTATTTAAAAACGGTAGACTAGTGTATAAGGAGGAACATCCAAAAGTCTTTTACGATTCAATGGAGTTTTGGAATAATAATGAAGGAATTGTAGTTGGAGATTTTACTGATAATTGTATTAGTGTTTTAGTTACTCGAGATGGGGGAGACTCTTGGAATAAGCTAGATTGTTCTGTTTTTGGAGATATAAAAGATTCAGAAGGTTTTTTTGCAGCTAGTGACACTAATATTTCCATTATTGATGACTATACTTGGATTGCAAGTGGAGGAATTAATAGCAGAGTTTATTTTTCAAAAGACAAGGGTAGGAGCTGGGAAATTTTTAATACTCCAATTTTACAAGGAGAATCTACAACAGGTATATTTAGTATTGATTTTTATGACAAGAAGAATGGTTATGCTGTTGGAGGAGACTATACTAAGCCTGAAATAAATAGCTTAAATAAAATTATTACTAGTGATGGTGGAAAGACTTGGAAATCAATTGCTGATAATCAAAATCCAGGGTACAGAAGTTGTGTTCAATATTTTCCTAATAGTGATGGAAAAAAATTACTTGCAGTTGGTTTTGATGGAATTGACTATTCGTCTGACAGTGGAATGACTTGGAAACATTTTAGTGATGAAGGCTATTATACCGTAAGGTTTTTAAATGATACTGTCGCTTTTGCAGCAGGAAATGGAAAAATATCAAAACTTTATTTTAAGTAGTTTCTTTATGGGACAAACTAAAACATCTTTAATTACAACAATTTCTCAAAAGTATTATACTACATTAAATAGCAGCTTAATTTTCAATAAAAAAAGCCCTAGTAACTAGAGCTTTTTTTAATAAAATTTATATAAGATTGTTTTAATTTTCGATTTGCATCATTTTTACTTGTGCTGGAACTAAAGCCAATTCTTGGTTCATCAAAGTAGGGTCAAATAAATGTACTTCTTCAACGATTTCGCCATTTTCCCATCTAAATGATATATGAGCAGGAAATTCAATTAGGTTTCCACTTGTTTTACCAACTGCTGACCATTTAAACCATGTATTAGTCCATGTTTGTCCACTTTCATATGCTTTGGTTTCAACATATATAGGTTCATCTGCACCTTGTATATTAAGCATTTGAATATTATCAAAAGCAGCATGTTGAACTCCAATTAATCCAATTAGTTCAGAAAGTGGAGTTTGTTCCACACTTCCAAGAAATAAAACGATTTTATCATCATCAGCCCAAAGTTTTTTTAACCCATCAATATCATTGTTTAGATAATGTTCGTAATGTCCTCTAATTGCATTTGATTTTTCATCTTCAAATTCAACGATAGTAACGCCAGTTTGATTACAACCAACAGTTGTGATAATAATTAATAGTAATAATAGTTTTTTCATAATATTTAATTTTTATAGTTCAGGTTTACTAAATTGATTCATTACGGTAATTTTGTCATTCTCAATTCTAAAGGATTCCATATAATTTGTAGTTACGCCACTAGATCCTGCAGAATCCCAAATTAAAACCCATTCATGGCCTTCTTCAGAAACTACAGAAATGTTTGCTCCAACCGAGTATTCAGAAAAAACTCCCGATCTGAAAGCTTCATCATAAAGTGTTTTAAACTCTTCGATTCCCTCAGTTGTTGATCCGTCACCGTGATAAACAACTATGTCATCAGACATATAACCATAGGCTTTATCAATTTCTATATCCATTATGGCTTTATGTAGGTTTTGAACTAGTAAAACATTTTCTTGATTTCCAATTTTCCATTCCTTTTGATAAGTAGGTTCAAAAGGGAAATCTTGAGAAGATTTCTCCATTTCAGAACATGCTGAAATAGAAATAATTGTTAGTAATAAAATTAGTTTTTTCATATTATTTATTTTCTCTTTTAGCTGAAGACCACATAGCTAATTTTCCATCAACAATTTGATACCATTCTTCGTAAACATCTCCGTTTGCACCAGTAAACCTAGCACATACCCATTCACCATTTTCATTTGCATAATCTCCATCTTCGGACTTAGTTGGTTTTACTGAAAAAGCAAAATTTGTAACCCATCCCCATTCTTCATCTTTTTCTAGTGAATCTTGATAACCAGCTTCAATATGAGCTATAAATTCTTCTGCGTTTGTAGAAACAGAGTTATCATCGTGAGTGTAATTTCCTTCGTCAGAAATAAGTGTTTTTAAAGATTCATAATCTCTTTCTGCCCAAGCTTTGTCTATTGCTTTAAATACATCAACAGTAGCTTCTGAACCAAGAGTTACAGATTGTCCTGTTCCTTCAATAAATCCATTTGATGGTGTTTCACATTCTTTATCTTGATCAGCACAAGAAATAAATAGTGTAATAAAACTTAATAATAATAATTTTTTCATTTTTAGTTTATTTGATTAGTTAATTAATTCAGGAAGTTAAGTTAAGAAATCTTTTAAAGATTCTTTAAAGAATGTTTAAAATTTAGAATCTTTTTCCAATTGAGACTCCTGCTCTTACAGTTCCAGAGGATCTATTACTATCTTTTTTATCGTATAATAGATTTCTACCCACACCAAACATTAATTCAAAAGTAAATCCTTTTCTATTAATCCATTTTCTACCTACAGCAAGTCCTGGAGCAATATCAAAATATGAGTCGGATACAGAATTTGGAGATATGTTATCATAATATTCGTTTTCGCCCAAGGTTAGTTTTCCAAATATTTCAGCAAATACACCATATCCTCCATAGTCTTGAGATTCTAAAAAATAAAACCTATAGTAGGGTGTAATTGCAAATTTATCGTTCCAATCATCACCTAACTCTCCATTAAGATTTATAAACATGGTAGCCCCAAAAGCAGTAGAAGAATTTCTGCTTTTTTCATAACCTATTGTTAAGGCTGGAAATAATAAAAAATCTAAAAAGTCAATTTTAATTTCATTTTGACCCAATAATTCATTTAGTTTTTCAATTTGAGAATCTGATTTTATAACTTCAACTTTCTGAACTTCTTGAGATATGTTAAGATATGGAATTAGAATAAATAACGTTAATAATATTTTTTTCATTTTTTTAAATTTTTAACAAACGTAATGTTAATTTTACTTTTTTAATTTTAATAAATGAAATTGTTTTTAAGAATATTTTTATTTCTAATTTTACTTTCCTGTGATGATGTAAAGGTAGATTGTTGTGTGTTTCCAGATTTAAGGGAAGAAGTTATTATCAACAAGGGTATTTTTACAGTTTCTTATAATGAAGTTTATGAGCAACCAAATTGGATAGAATATTCTGTATCAAATAGACCCAAAAATGTTGATAGAGGTAATAAAGATTTTTACTTAGAATCTGGTGTTAAAACTAGTGATAATGATGATTATTATAAAAACGAGTGGGATAAAGGTCATCTTGCACCTGCAGCAACTTTTAGTGACTCCGAAGATAATTTAAACAAGACATTTTCGTTTATAAACTGTGCTATGCAAATTGACGATCTAAATAGAGGAGAATGGGCTCAATTAGAACAACAGGTTAGAGACTGGTCCGCATCACTTGGAAGTATTAGAGTTAGAATAGAACTTGTTTTTGAGGCTGGACATGAAGTTAGAACCACTGGAGTGCATATACCAACTGGATTTTGGAAGAATTTAACTTATCCAAATGGAGAAAAAGAATGTTATTACTTTCCTAACGCACCTACAAACAAAAACTGGGATAAGTACATAGCTAGTTGTAATTAGTTTTATTTATTTCAATAATTTTCTGAGAATGTGTTATTGCACTCCCAATAACAGTAACTCTATTGGAATTATTAACACACTCAAATTCACCAACTCTATCTGACAATTGTAATGATGTTAAATGTGTTTTATTTAACCTTTTAGACCAAAAAGGAATTAGAGAACAATGAGATGATCCAGTGGCTGGATCTTCAAGTATTGTAGATTGAGGAGTGAAATACCTGGATACAAAATCAGAATTAGTCCCTTTAGAAGTGACAACAACTCCTCCAGGATCTAAATTTATTTGATTAAAATAATGGGTGTTAATTTTAATTCTTTTAATTTCCTCTTCAGATTTGTATATCAATAAGTAATCTCTTGATTTGTAAACCTCAAAGGGTTGAAGGTTTAAAGAGTCAGATATTAGTTTTGGCAACTTTGATTTCACAGCAGTTCTTGATGGAAAGTCCATATGGTATCTGCCGTTTTTATAATCAACAGTAACTTCTCCACTTTTAGTTTCAAATTTCATCAAACTTTTAGGGTATTTCAAAATAGAATTTAAGCAATGTGCTGTGGCTAAAGTAGCATGTCCGCATAAATCCATTTCTATGTCAGGAGTGAACCATCTTAAATGAATTTTATCATCTTTAAATATAAAAAAAGCCGTTTCAGTTACAGCATTTTTTTTACTTATAGAAAGAAGTAACTCATCCTCAAGCCATGTTTTTAAATGGATTACACACGCAGCGTTCCCACCAGAAATTTTATCAGTGAATGCATTAATTTTGTAAACGTTTAATTTCAAACTTATTTTTTATTATTGTATAAATAAGTTAATAATAAACCCATTAATATTTGAAAGCCACCCATTGCATATTGACTTCTAAATATGAAATAAACAGAAGATACATACATTAAAATGATACAGGCTAAGATAAATTTTTTGTCCATTTTTTAAATATAAGTTTTTATTTAAAATTAGCTTAAACATTCGCTATCATATGTTTTTAATATATTTAAGAATTATAATTTAAAATATGAAAGAAATTAAATCAAGAGAGGTGAATTACAAATTATTAATATTTTCTTTATTCTTTCTTTTTTTTTTATTTGTTGAGAGTGATCTAGATTTATTAAATATCTATACAATACTAATATTAATTATTTTAATTGGACTTTCTTTTTACGAGATAAGATTGAATAGTCAAGGAATAGTTAGAAAAAATTTATTTTTCCCTTTTTTAAAAACTATAAAAAATTGGAAAGAAATAAAGTATTATGTTACAGTTAAAGAGTTTAATAAGGATCATTATACTGGTTACAACAGCAGTAGGGGATCTATATCTTTTTTGGAATCAAGTTTCCTAAAGTCAATACAAAATCAACAAAAGCTTAAAAACTCATTAGGACAAATTGTAGGAATCTCAAACTGTCTATGGTTTATTGATCAAGAAAATAAAGTTTGTTTAAGACTTGATATGGATAAATATTCAAATTCCGACGAAGTTTTAAAGTCAATTCAAAGTAATGAAATAAGTTATGGAGATGAGTTTGAAGTAAATCAACCATCATTTCCTTTTATTGGATACAAAAAATTCGATGAATTATATTTTCCTAGAAATCCTGAAGAATTAGCATTGTTAGAGAAAAAATTAACTGAGCCTGAAAAAATTAAATTAAACAATCTTAGAAAACGTAAAGAAAAAGGTGATAAAATTTATTTAATTTCAAGAGATTTGAATCTTAATATGTTTTTTGATAAAACCGAGTAATGTTTAGTTAATCACCTCCCCATGAGTCTTGAAAAAATATTCCAACTCCTAGTTCAGCCCATAAGTAGAGAACTGTAACAACTATAATTGTTATTATTAGTTTTTTCTTCACATAAAATCAATTAATTTTTCATCAATTATTTGAGCCAGTTTGAAATCTAGTTCGGTAATTGATCCTTTATCGTGAGTAAAAAGAATTATTTCCAATCTGTTGTATTCGTTTGTCCAAAGAGGATGGTGATTTAACCTATCACATTCATTGGCAATCACTTTCATAAAATCAAAAGCTTTATTAAAATCAGAAAACTTAAGGTTTATCTGAATTTTATTATTAATTAGTTTCCAGTTGTTTGTTAATAAATTTAATTTGTTGTCTATTTCTAAATTATCCATAATTAAAGGTAATAACTAATATGACAACATTTATGACTTATTATTGATAAATAGTCAGTAATTGATATTACAGCTTTCGAATAAAATAAAATATTTGAAATTTATTGTATTTAATCCTCATTACATGGGATTAATATTAGTTTTGCGGCTTTAAAAATTTAAATATTTTCTTTTGAAAAAATTACTAAAAAACTTTAGTCAAAATCCTAAAAACGATATTCTTTCAGGAATTACTGTTGCACTTGCTTTGGTTCCTGAAGCTGTAGCTTTTGCTTTTATTGCCGGAATCGATCCTCTTGTTGGTCTATACGGTGCATTTATAATGGGAATAATTACTGCACTATTTGGTGGAAGGCCTGGAATGATTTCAGGAGCGACTGGAGCGATGGCAGTTGTAATGATTCATATGATTCAAAAAGGAAACGAAGTTGGGGAAGCTCTGTTGAACCCTGTTGATAATCTAGGCTTACATTGGTTATTTATTACTTTATTGATAGTTGGATTTATTCAAGTTTTAGCTGGAGTTTTTAAATTAGGGAAATTTGTTCGTTTAATTCCTCATTCAGTAATGATGGGATTTGTAAATGGTTTAGCAATTGTGATATTTTTATCACAGTTAGGATTGTTTCAGGAAAATTCAATTAATGGTCCTCAATGGATAAGCGGAGTAGAATTATATACTATGCTTATATTAATTGCTGTAACTATGCTTATTATGTATTATCTGCCAAAAATAACTACTAAAGTTCCTGCAGCTTTAATAGCGATTGTGAGTGTAGCATTAATTACAGTTTTAGGTAATATAGATGTGTCAACTGTAGGATCATTTATTGCAGACGGAGGAGGTGAAGGTTTAAAAGGTGGATTACCTGTGTTTCAAGCTCAAATATTTGAGCTGATTTATACAATAGATGGACATTGGGACTTGATAATCTCTACAGCTGTATTGCTAGCAGCAGTAGGATTAATTGAATCTTTAATGACTCTTAATCTAGTCGACGAGATCACTCAAACACGTGGAAGTGGAAATCGTGAATGTTTAGCTCAAGGAGGAGCGAATTTTTTGAATGGACTTTTCGGGGGAATGGGTGGATGCGCAATGATAGGACAATCAATTATAAATGTTAATTCTGGTGGAAGAGGACGTTTGTCTGGAATTGTGGCATCAATTTCTTTATTATGTTTTATTCTTTTTGGATCTAGTATTATTGAACAAATTCCTATCGCAGCATTGGTTGGAGTCATGTTTATGGTAGTTATAGGAACTTTTGCATGGAGTAGTTTAAGGATTTTACATAAAATACCTAAATCTGATGCTTTTGTTCTTATTACAGTTTCGGGCATTACAGTGTGGCAAGATTTAGCGATTGCTGTAATTGTTGGAGTTATTATTTCAGCTTTAGTGTTCGCTTGGGAAAATGCAACAATGATTAGAGCTAGAAAACGTTTTAAAAATGATGGAACTAAAGTTTATGAAATTTGGGGTCCTTTATTTTTTGGATCTATCCAGAATTTCAATTCTAAATTTGATATTAAAGATGATCCTAAAAATATAGAAATTGACTTTATTGAGTCTAGGGTTAGTGATCACTCTGGAATTGAATCAATTGAAAATATAATCCAGAAATATACAAGCTTAAACAAGAAAGTTAAACTGACCCATTTAAGTCCCGAGTGTAAGGTTTTACTTTTAAAAGCTAATCCGATGATTGCTGATAGTATTGAACAATCTATAGATGACCCTAGGTATTATGTGGTTACAGATCTGATTGATAGAGAGATTTGATACTGTAATAACATTACAGTTAAAATGTTTTATATTTATAAAAATATTAAAAATGAAAAAATCACTTTTTACTCTAATCTTTT
This sequence comes from Cryomorphaceae bacterium BACL29 MAG-121220-bin8, assembly GCA_905182765.1. Taxonomy (GTDB): domain Bacteria; phylum Bacteroidota; class Bacteroidia; order Flavobacteriales; family Flavobacteriaceae; genus MAG-121220-bin8. Next base: position 33,373 of record CAJJCV010000012.1, read on the forward strand.
TATTTTCTATTAATTTAGGATTTTCTCAAGATGATAATTACAAAAATCTTTTAACTGAATTTTTAAATGCTCAAGGAAACATACAGACATTTGATTCAACATTTAACCAGATGGCAGATATGTTTGGTGTTTCTGTAGACGACGAAAAATTCAAAGATCTTAAAACTGAAATGGTAGCTAGTTTAATTGACAAAATGGTTCCTGTATATAAAAATCACTTTACTGAAAGTGATTTAAAAGAAGCTATCTCAATGTTTGGCTCTCCAATAGGAAAAAAGATTTCTGAAAAGGCCCCTTTAATAGCTCAAGAGTCTATGAAAGTGTCTATGGAATGGGGAATGGAAATAGGACAAAAAATGCAAGGTCTTATTAAATAACAGTTTATTTTTTAATTGATTCTCTAACGACTCCAATAATTATTAAAATAATTGAGGGCCAAAATGTTAAAAATGCTAGAATTCCAGGTCCAACAGGATTTGAAACATCAATAATTCCTAATGTTTCTAAAAATAAAATTATTAATAACGGGCCAGATCCTAGTATTAAAGTTGAAATTCCAATTTTTAAAGGCAGATTTAATCTTGAAATTTTATTCATAATTATTATCCTTGATCTCTAAAGCCGACTGTATAGATAACAAAAATTATCCATGAAATGGCTATTAGTCCAAGAGGATAAGAAATAAAACTTGGAATATCTATCCAGTTTCTTAAAAACCAAACTAAAACGTAAGGAAAGAATCCGAAGTGTCGATAATAGTATTTTATTGCCTTCATTTCTTAAATATAGAAATGTTTTTTTAATTTGCCTTTAAATTCAGATTCATAAATTAACTTTAGTTAAATATTTTAAATATGAAAAAAACAATAATTATTTTAAGCGTTGTTATGACAATGTTTAGTTGTCAAACTAACAATAAACAATCTTTAGAAATTAATCAAGTTTTTGAAAATTACTATCAGGAAAGTCTTAAGTTATATCCTTTAAACGCAACTAGTCAAGGAGACAAAAGATATAATGATTTTTTACCTAACGATTTAACAGATGAATTTAGAAATAAAGAAAAAACATTTTATTCTAGTTATAAAAGTCAATTAAATGAAATTGATAATAGTGATTTAAATAAGAACGATATTTTAAGTAAAAAAGTATTGTTGTGGGAGTGTAATACTAACCTAGAAAGATTAACTTTTAAAGAGCAGTATACACCAATAAATCAAATGTGGACACTACAATTAAACATTGGACAATACGCAGCTGGATTAAGCGCTCAACCTTTTAAAACTACAAAGGATTATAACGATTGGCTTAGTAGATTAGATGACTACCTGATTTGGTTAAGTTCAGCTGAAGATAGGATGAGAGAGGGAGTAGAAAATGGTTATGTACTTCCAAAGTCATTAACTAAAAAAGTTATTCCTCAGTTAAAAACGATTATAAACACGAATCTAGAGGAAAATTTATTTAATAGTCCAATTAGACAATTTCCATCAACCTTTAGTGAACAAGAAAAACTAATCTTGTCTAACAAGTACAAAGACATGATTTTAAATAAAATTATACCTGCATATCAGAGACTCTATGATTTTATGAAAAATGAGTATTTATCTAAAGGAAGAAACTCGAGTGGGATAGATGTATTCGATGATGGATCTGATTATTATGACTACTCCATTAAACTGTATACAACTACTGAAATGACAGCAGACGAAATTCATCAGTTAGGATTAAGTGAGGTTGCAAAAATTTCTTCTGAAATGGAAATTGTAAAAAATAAAGTTGGATTCGAAGGAGATTTAAAATCGTTTTTTAACCATGTAAGAGGATTAGATGAATTGATTCCTTTTGACAAACCAAGTCAGGTAATTGAAAATTTTAATAGAATTCATAAAGAAATGACCCCTCAAGTTAATTCGTTGTTTGGACTACAACCTAAAACACCTTTTGAGGTAAGAAGAACTGAGGCTTTCAGAGAAGCTTCTGCAAGCGCTGAATACAACTCAGGATCATTAGACGGAACAAGACCAGGAATTTTTTACGTTCCAATTCCTAATATTAAAGAATACAATTATTTTTCTGATGAAGACCTTTTTTTACACGAGGCTATTCCAGGTCATCATTTTCAAATATCATTACAGCAAGAGAATACTTCTTTGCCGTCTTTTAGAAAAAGTTTGTGGTATAGTGCCTATGGAGAAGGTTGGGCTTTATATTCTGAATCACTTGGTGAAGAATTAGGTCTTTACAAGGATCCTTATCAGTATTTTGGTATGTTAAGTGCTGAAATGCATAGAGCTATTAGACTAGTTGTTGATACTGGTATTCACACCAAAGGATGGACAAGAGAAAAAGCAATACAATATTCTTTGGATAATGAGGCTGAATCTGAGGCTGGTATTACATCTGAAATTGAAAGATACATGGCTAACCCTGGACAAGCTTTATCTTATAAAATAGGTCAGCTTAAAATAAGAGAATTAAGATCAAGAGCAGAAAGTAAAATAGGAGATAAATTTGATATTAAGATTTTTCATGAAAAGGTACTTGAATCTGGTTGTATTCCTTTAAAATTACTTGAAGAAAAAATTGATATTTGGATTGAAAGTTACATTTAGTTTTTACTGTCTATAAATGCATTGAGCCATATTAACCTTGACAGGTAATAATTAACTGGAGAAAGAATTAAAATGCTTAAGCCAATTATAGCGGTAAGAGCTACAATGTTTTTAAATTGAAACACAGCGAGTGCAATAATTAATATTATTGATCCTAATCCTATTCCTAAACCATAACTTACAAACATTGCTCCATAAAAAAACCCAGGCTCTATCTCAAATTTTAATTCACAATTTGAACATTTACTGTGATTCTCACCTGCTTTAAAAAATAAATTATAGTAGGGGTTATTGCTTTTCCAAAAACTTCCCTTAGAGCATTTTGGACATTTGTTAAATAAAATACTGTAGAGTTTCCCCATTTTAATTACTAAGTAAATATTAAGTTAGTTATTCTTTTTTTTTGAGATAAAATGTTCAACGGAAAGAATGATAATAAAAAGTATTATCAATTTAAAAAACCGATTATAATCCCAGTTTAATAAATTAAAATGAGTTTGAAATCCTCCAATTACATCAATAGATGTTAGTAAATATGATAGTAATATTCCCTCAAGTATTTTTCTTTTTTTCATTTACTTTAAATTAGAAATGCTATTGATTTAAGTTCATTAGAATAATTAATATGAAAAGACTCATGAAAATGATAAATACAATAGTACTAAAGTGTTTTTTCATTTTTCTAATATAGTAAATCGATATTTATATTAAGGTAAATAGTAAAAAACCCTCAAAAGAGGGTTTTGTTTTAATTATTTAAATGTGAACCATCACAATATCCATTAGGATCTTGAGTATTTCCGCATCCACACTTTGGACGATTTTGTTTTATGTGAATCATATTTTTATATTTTATTTAATATTACCTCTAAATTAATTTCATCGTAAATCAAATTATCACCTAAATTTTCAAAGAAACTACCCGAACCAAATTGAATATCATATTTTGATCTGTCAAATTTTAATATACTTTTAATTTTGTCATCATAAACTTCCAAGGTAAAATCAATAGGATGGGTAATACCTTTGATTGTTAAATCCCCTGTAAGATTATAAGAGTTTTCTTTTTGAGAATTAACTTTTTTGATGATTAAGTTTGCTTCTGGGTGTTTATCAACAGAAAAAAAATCATCTGATTTTAAATGGCCCTCAAGTTTTTGTTTCCATTCACCTGATAAATCATCATTTGTTATTGTTTTCATGTCAACTTTAAATTGCCCTGAAACTTCTATTTTATTTTTAATTTTTATTTCAGCTTCTTTAAATTTTAAAGTTCCAGTATGAGATTGATTTGTAATTTTTGTGCCTTTCCATTGTATTTTGCTTGACTCTAAATTATATTCAGATTGTGCAAACGAAAGTGATGATACGGCAATTAATAGTAGTGATAATAAAGTTTTTGTTTTCATATTTATTTTTTTGTTAAAGCAATATTACTACATTTGGTAATATAAAGTAACTTGTTACCTTTAAGTAACTATAATTTTCTAGGAACCTACAGGTCACTAAAACAGTATTATGAAAGTAACTAATGACATATGTCCGGTTGTATCCTTCACAGAAATGCTAGGGGGGAAGTGGAAGTTGATTATAATCAATACAATAAGAAATAGGGGAGTTATAAGGTTTGGTCAACTTGCTTCATCAATTCCAAATATTTCTAGAAAGGTTTTAACGGATCAATTAAAAAGTTTAGAGGGTGATAATCTTATTTCAAGAAAACAATATCAACAAATTCCTCCAAAAGTCGAGTATTCTTTAACAAAAAAAGCAGATGGCTTATGTTCGGTTTTTAAAACAATTGAAGAATGGATTAAAAAATGACAATAATCAATGATTGAAGATAAACAGTTTCTTATAGACCTAGCTAAAATGAAAATGCCTTATGGAAAGTACAAGGGAAGATATTTAATTGATCTTCCTGAGCATTATTTGATTTGGTATAAAAACAAAGGTTTTCCTAATGGAAAAATAGGGAAACAACTTGAATCAGTTTATGAAATCCAATTAAATGGATTAGAAGATATAGTTAGACAGGTTCGAAAAAGATATTAGGATTTAAAACATCCAACAAAGAATGTGTATATTTGATTTAATGAAAAACTTCACTTTATTAATTATAATTTTAATATTAATACCAATTAATATGAATTCACAAGAAAACAAACTTCCATTTTTTGAAATTGGAGATTATCCTAATCAATACTCAGAAGCTAATATAGTTTCTAGAATGATTGACGGTTTAGGCTATCGATATCATTGGGCTACAGAGTCTTTAAATGAAAATGATTTAAGTTACACACCAAGTGACGATAGTAGATCAACATTTGAATTAATTGAACATATTTACAGTTTATCTCTTGCTATTGTATCAACTTTTAAGGGAAAAGAATTTGAATCTCCACAAGAGAAATACAATTATAATGAATTAAGGAAAATGACTTTAGAAAATTTAAAATTTGTAAAAAATAAATTAAAAAAGACAGATGACTTTTCAAAACTTAATATAATGATAGGGCAGGGTGAAAACAAAATTACTTTACCGTTTTGGAATCATATTAATGGTCCAATTTCAGATGCAATTTGGCATAGTGGTCAAATAGTAACAAACAGAAGAGCAAGTGGTAATCCAATTAATCCCAAGGTTAATGTTTTTATCGGGAAAAACAATGAGTAACAACTGGAGACACGCTTAGTTATACGGTTTATGTAGATACTACAGACGGTAAACAAACACCAACAACAGCTTTATCAAATCTGTCAGCTCAAACTGCTGATGTGGAACTGGAAGCGGCTACAACATATTACTGGAGAGTAAAAACATCAGACGGAACTAACGCTAGTTACTCCATTGTTTACTCGTTTAAAATACAATAGGGTTTTAATTAAAATACCTAAATTAGAGCCTTATATAAACTGTTATTTTAATATTTTGAATCTTTTAATTCTTTATGCTGTTTTAACAATAGCTCTCTCATTTTTTTGTTCAATCTTAGAAGCTGTTTTACTAAGTGTCAGTCCAACATTCTTAAAAATCAAAATTAGTGAAGGGAAAAAATATGCTTATGACCTTCAAAAAATGAAAGACAATATTGATGAGCCATTAATCATTATATTAACTTTAAATACAATTTCACACACTGTTGGAGCAATTCTTGTTGGAGTTCAAGCAAAGGAAATTTACTCTTCATTTAATAATAATACAATTGATATTTTTGGAGTCTTTCTCACAGAAGATTTAGTTGTTGGAATTGTTTCAAGTATTATGACCATACTTATTTTATTGGTCTCTGAGATTATTCCTAAAACATTAGGAGCAACGTATTGGCACAAACTTGTAAGATCCACTTCAATTTTTTTAAAGACTATTATACCTCTATTTAAGTATTCGGGTATATTATTTTTACTTCAATTTTTTACCAGACTTATAAATAAATCTAAAAAAAATAATATTTTTTCAAGAGAAGATTTTTCAACTATGGCTGAAATTGCAGAAGAAGAGGGGGTGATTGAAGAAAGTGAATCTGATATTATTAAAAATATGGTAAAATTTAAAGATGTTAAAATTAGAAATATAATGACCCCTTTTTCTGTTATGAAAATTGCTTCAGAAAATAATTCTATTATTGATTTTTATGATAAAAATCCTAATTTATCATTTTCAAGAATACCAATATATTCTGGTAAAATGGATAATATTACAGGCTATGTTTTAAAGGATAATATACTAGAGCAGATTGTTAAGAAAAAAGGAGATTTAAATCTTTCAACTATTAAAAGAAAATCAATCCTTTCAGATTATGAATCACCGATTCCTAAAACTTTTGACAAACTAATTAAAGAAAGAGAGCATATATCTATGGTGGTTGATGAATATGGAACAGTTAGAGGACTAGTTACTATGGAAGATATAATTGAAACACTTTTAGGACGTGAAATTATGGACGAAACTGATACGGTAAAGGATATGCAAGTTTTAGCAAAGAACAAAATTCAAAATGATTTAGAAAATTAACTTATAACACTTTTGTGCTTATTCTTTAATTTCTTATTCTTATAAAATTTATTGTATCATTATAACCAACAGTTATTTTACTTTAATGATTTATTTAATTTAAAATAAGTAACATGAAACTTATTATTCATTACTTTTCCTTGAACATCTGCTTTTCTGATCGCATTACAAAACCCTGAGTCAGAATGAGCATCTCCGTGGTCATCAATACCAGTTCCTACCACATAATACGTTGAATCTTTTATTTTCACAGCTAATTCACATTCTTTGCCCTCCATATTTAGCATACATATTCCACAAGATGCCTCAGTTTTTATTAAACTCATTTCAGGGTTAAATATTAATTTATTTTTAAATGTTTCCTGCCCAAAAGAAACAAGTGGAATAAATAGTAATAGTAGAAGTAGCTTTTTCATATCCTAATATAGTAATTATTTAAACCTTATTAATCTACTCACTTTATCAAAGTTGCTGAGTTAAAGGAAGAATATATACCTATGTTTTAGGATTATACTACAATTATGCTTGGTATTCAAGTAACTTTTCAAGACTCACAAAATCGAGAGTTTTAATATTTGTAGATTCTAATAAAAGTTTAGGTGCGCATCCATTATTGTAAGCCTCAACCCACCTTAAAGCGCATAAGCACCACTTGTCACCTGCTTTCAAACCTTTAAAATTATATATCGGAATATCTTTTGTTAAATCATTTCCTGTTTTTTTTGAAAAAAGCAAAAATTCATCAGTGACAATTGCACAAACTGTATGTGTTCCAATGTCATTATTATCTGTGTTACAAAACCCATCTCTATACACACCAGTTACAGGTTTTAAACAACATAATTCAAGGTCATTACCAAAAACGTTTAACTGTCCCTGTTTGTGTAAATTTTCTTTCAAAATGTCTATTTGTTTTTCCATTTGTAATATAACCAAGAAAAAATCAATGTTGCCGTTATCATATTTTTAATATAACATTATGAAACTAATTCTAAACAAATTTTATGCCATAATACAATTAGTTAACTTGTAATAAATAAATTAATGTTTAGTTTTTACATAATTCTAATAAAAGAAAAGAAAATAAGGAATAATTACGGCAAGAAAGCCTACAATATTAGCGAGAATAAATTTTTTATTTTTTTTCATACCTACGATTTACAAAATTTAATTTTTACTTAAACTATCTAAAAAACTTCTAGTAACGCAAGCATAAAGGTTATGCCTAAGGCGGCTGCAGCCCAAGCGACTGATTTAGCTACGCCTCCTAAGGTTTTAAGAGCTGAAAACTTTTTAACTTTAAGGTCGTAAATTTCTTCCTTAAGTATTGTTTGTGTGGCTCCGTTGTTTTCTAAAGTCATTGAATTTTCGTCTTTAAAAATTAACACCCCTCTAACGTTCGTTCTGTCAACCGTTTGAATTTGAATCATTTGTTCTTTGTTGTTAGCCGCAATGTTGTTGTAATCTACTGATTTGTAGCTTAAACAGCTTTGAAACAGAATTGATAATGACAATAAAAGAGTAAGGTTTTTCATAATATTTATTTTATTCTAATATAATTAAAAACTTGTTTAAGCAATTAAACTTTAAGCTTAAATAGTTTAACTATTTTACAATACATTTTAAATATTAGCTTTTTAATAAACTATATGAATTAAAAGAAGAAGATATGCCTATGGTTTAGTCGCAGAATGGATTACAATTTGCAAAATTAATTAACTGAAATCCTCTAAAATTTATTTTCGTATTCTTCCAGTTTTCTCCAAATATCAATAGCTACTTCCACCCTTTCTTTTTTGAGATCTGTATTTACAAACAAAATTTTTCCAATCTTAGTTTCTGAATTAAAAAACATAAGAGTAGCTACTCCAGGATCTCCGCCTGTATGCCCAATTTGGCGTTTGGATGACATCCCCATAAATACTCCCATATTGTATTCATCATTGTAAGTACCACTGCTTCTATTTATATGAATATCGTTGTTAAGTTTTGGGGTATATAACTCATTGTAGCTCTCTTTGCTAAGAACTAATCCGTTTTCATTATAGCCTGAAATTAATTCGATAAGATATTTACCCAAGTCATTTGATGAAGTGATCAGTCCGCCGTCTGGATAATTAACCAAATTATAAAAAGCTAAT